>NZ_BAXD01000015.1:0-65825 GCF_001310395.1 Halolactibacillus sp. JCM 19043 | reverse complement strand
AATTGTGTGTTGCCGTTTTTAACGACGAGAATTATCTTATCATCGTTTTATGTTTTCGTCAAGAACTTTTTTAAATAAATGTTTGATGAAATTTTATTGTTTTTGACGTGTTGTTTGCGACAACAGAAACTAATATAGCATATCTAATTTTTCCTTGCAATACTTTTCGCAAAAAAAGTTGTCAAACGATGTTTTTTACGATAAAGCCTTATCTCATCGCTTAAGCCACAATATGTTTATACCCCTCATTCATCACTTTTAAACACAAACGTTCTGAATTTTTTTCATCTATCATAGACTGACGTAACATGAGAAAAATACTCATCTAAGAAAGAAGGTGCAGCACATGTTTATTACCTTGCATAAAAAAACACTTTACCGCTTCACCTTTATCGTATCAATTATGCTAATTATATCTTCTCTTTATGTCACCTTTATTAAAGAAGCCCTCTCAGAGACACGTCTCGTTTATTTGCCATCCCCACCTCCAGCGGCAATCCATCATGTTCATCGCTACGACAAAGCCATCAGTCTCACTATAAATTATACAGGAGACAAAGATAGCTTGCCCTATCTATTAGATGCACTAAAAGATTCTAGCGTCTCGGTGACACTTTTCTTACCTTTAGATCTCTTAAAACAAATCTCTTTTGACAAAGCCACTTCTGACCGATCCGAAGAATTAGAAGACTTATTTGATTGGGGTGGGCTGATTAATCGTAAGAAGGAAACAACCATAACGATACCTGATGGTATTCACTTTTTAAGACAGCCTTATGCTAACTCAAACCACCTTAAAGAGACCGCCGAAAGTGGCCACACTACAATCGGAGCTTCACTCACACTTACAGAACCCCATCAACCTTTTAACGAACAACTCAAACAGACATTGAAACAAACCATTAGACCAGGTGATATCATCGCCATCGATTTGCATCAGGATCTTGTTAACGGGACTTTCTTGATTCAGGCAATCGGTGACTACCTTACTACTGAAGGGTTTCAAATCTTACCACTGACACAATTATTATTTGAAGAAGAAAAGCTAAAGATTGAGCGTATTGATTAATACCTCACCTTCAGCTTTTCTTTTGTTTGCCGCCTCTTCTAATGTGAATACACTTAGGCGTTACTTATTTTCTATTTCGTTAATGACCACTTCTGCCATCTGATAATAGATCTTACCAATCACTTCATCCTTCGCATAAATAGAGCCAGTATTATCATTATTCGGTTGACCTAACGGAATCTCAGCAAGCAACGGGGCTGTTAGCTCTTTTGCTAGCCACTCGCCACCACCTTTACCGAAGATATATTCACGTTCATGCGTCGTTTGACTTTCGAAATAAGACATATTTTCGACCACTCCGACAATCTCATGATTGGTATTACGCGCCATCTTACCAGCACGTGATGCTACATGGGCGGCTGTTTCGTGCGGCGTTGTCACAATAATTTCTTTTGACGTCGGCAACGTTGTATGAACATTTAGCGCCATATCTCCTGTACCTGGAGGTAAATCTAACAATAAATAGTCTAACTCTCCCCAATCTACTTCAATAAAAAAGCTATTAAGCATTTTACCAAGACGCGGACCACGCCAAATAACCGGATCATTTCCTTCAACAAAAAATCCATTGACATGATTTTTACGCCATGAGCTTCTACTGGAATAATTTTATTTCCTTGTAAGGTCGGTTTTTTCGTTACCCCCATCATATGAGGAATACTAAATCCATAAATATCCGCATCAATAATACCAACCTTTTTACCAAGACGCGCTAAATTAGCCGCGAGATTGGCGGTGATGGTTGATTTACCAACGCCGCCTTTACCACTGGCAATCGCAAGAAACGTTGTTTTTGCTTCTCCGTTTAATAACGGTGACATCATCACTTGATATTGCGGATATTTTTTCAACTGTTCTTCAGGTAACTGAGTGAAGTGAATCGCGACGTCACTTGCACCAGCTTGTATTAATTTATTGGTGAGCTCTTTTTTTAACCGATCATTTTCCGGTTGATTCAGTTGACTTAATGCTAATTCAATCGTCACCTTACCCGTCGTTTCATCCACTTCAACTAACTTAATCGCATCCGTTTCCACAAAACGTTTATGTATAAACGGGTCTTGGACCGGTCTTAAAATTGTCATCACTTGTTGTTTTTTCATCACAGTCTTCCCCCTTATGCTGTATCGACTATTACAAAGTAGTATAACATATTCCTATTTCTCTTTAGTGGACAGATAATTTACCATGCCGTAAAAAATACTCCGTGCGACTTTTTCTTGGTAGTCCTCAGATAAGAGTAAGGCTCGTTCTTTCTCGTTAGATAAAAAACCGACCTCAACGAGGGCCATGGGTACTGTTACTTGTTTTAATAAATACACACCCTGAATGGCTTGAATCTCGCGTGTGGTGTTTTTTAACCGTTTAATAAGCGAGGCTTGAATCGATGCGGCCAATTTTTCACCTTCCACATTGGTTGGGTAATAAAACGTCTGAGCCCCTCGCCATATCGATTCTTCTATCGCATTTAGGTGAATGGACACCACAAGATCGGGTGCTTGGTCTTCTACTATCTTCACACGCTTATATATATCTGACCGCTTTTTTTCACGTACGCTTGTATCACTCGGTTTACTTAAGTCATAATCCGCCTCACGGGTTAGCGTCACATCTGCACCTTGTAACACCAAATAATCACGCAGCTTTAGGCTGATTGACAGCGATAAATCTTTCTCTAATACCTCTTGATAACTCGCCCCAGCATCCATCCCACCATGACCAGGATCAATAACCACATGTATATCTCCAAGTGGTAAGGAACTATAGACAGGCGTCACATCTTGATACATCATCACACTAATAATACCTACTAAACACACAAAAGAGAGTAACCATCCAATGAACTTGACCCGCTTCACCTGACCACACCTTTCTCAAGATAAGACTGTTTCTTAATCAATCTATGAAAGTGTGTGTCTTTGTATGAAGCTTTACTACACAAAAAACCTACAAGAACAGGCGTGACCACCTCTCTTATAGGAATAAATTATTGTTAATTTGCTTTAAATAACGTATACACCCAGCCGTTTGCTTCCTTATAACACGTTTGAACGTCCGCTTCAGTTAAATTTAATTGCTCAGTTAGGACATCCACTGCTTGCCAGTCAACTTGTTCATAGCTGATGGCTAAGCGCAAAAAGTCTGTCAGCGGACTTTGTCGTTCTGTTAGTGCTGTTTCAATCGTGTCGTTGAGCGATAACGCCTGAAGTAATTTATCCATTGGTTGTCGTAAAATCGCTGGCAGTTGAGAGAAGTAACCGACTAAAAAAGCCTCTTGTGTTTGATGGGGTAATAAATGCTCTGCTAAGTTCTCACACATCTTGGCACGATAATAAGAACTTTTAATCAGCGGCCCAACATGTGCCATCCCCTGTTTTTCAGACATATCTCTTAATGCTAATATATATAACCATTTCTTCAACTCCTGCTGTCCTAATAAGACAACGGCTCGTTCAATGGAGTTGACCTTTTGAATTCGCCTGTAAGCCGGTGAATTAATAAGTTTAAGCAATTTATAAGACAGCGATAAATCTTTTTGAATCGTTTTTGCGAGTGTCAATAACTCCACATCATTACGTTCAATTTCTTTAACCAAATTAATATAAGATAAGTAATACGCAGGAATTTCGAATGTCTCTAATACTTCTGGCTCCATAAAGAAAAAGCCTTGAAATAGATGGTAGCCGATACGTTTAGCGAAATCAAAATCATCCATCGTTTCAATCTTTTCCGCAATTAAACTAACTGATGGATGGTGAAGCTGCATCTGTTTGACAATTCGTTCTTGATCGAAACGCGTCGTCGTTAAAAAATCTACTTTCAAGTATGTTAAACAATGAATAACATCAGCTTTTTCCCATTTATTATAGATGGATTGCGTCACATCATCTAACGCTAAGCGATACCCCCGTTTTTTAGTCGTTTAATTTTGGTGATCATACGAGGGGTTAGTTGAACATCTTCCAAAATTTCAATGACAATATCTTGAGGCGCGACATCTTCAAACCGCTCTGACAATAATAACGTTTCTGTGAAGTTATAAATACTGGGTAGTGACCGGCGATTTGATCAATACCTATATTCAAAAAAGCATTAATCACGACTTCCACTGTCGCTCTATCACCATCCCACAGTTGATTCACGCGGTCTGATCGATATAGCAATTCATACGCATATAGTTTTCTCTGACGATCTAAAATCGGTTGTTTCGCAACTAATACTCTACTCAAAGCCCTTTCACCCCACGTACGTATTTATAAGGAAAACCTTATATGTATTTGGTTATAATATTTATCCATACTTTTACTTAATATCGGCAAATAAAGGTCAATGTTAATAGGTTGATAGTCATTTCTTATTTTGACTTTATACATCCTACCATAATGTCACATTCTAACATATTTAAGTACATTAAAAAATAGAGCTCATACCTTTTAAGGTATAGCTCCATTCTTCATTTAACCTGATGGATTATTTTATGAAGCCATGTTCTTACAGGCTTCTGCACACTCACGACAAATTTGTGCACATTCTTGGCAATGACTATCCTTAAACTTTTCACATTCGACTGCGCAGGCTTCACACATATCCGCACACAGTTGACAGTGTTGTTTGTAAAACTTACTTTGTCGAGACATGAAAGCCATTGATTGTAAACATATTTCCGCACAGTCATGAAGGATGTCGAGACAATGTATTCTCGCCTGAACATCTGGTTCTTTTAAACAAGCCGTTGTGCACTCTTCACATGCTCGCGTGCACTTTACACATAGGCTAATGCAATGATCCATCGTTGTTGGTGATGTTGATAATACTCCCACCTTTTAAAACCTCCTATCCATTTAATTATCGTTATTATTTCACGTTTATACTTTTTTATACCTAGTGTTTTATATTCTGAATCAGTTCAGGAGCGATATCCATACTCGCTATCCGTAGTATTAAAAAAGAGCCACTCTCTTTTTTAAGAAAGTCGCCCTTAAATTACCCAATCAATATGACTGTATTAACACTCACCACACGTGTGTTGTTTCTTCGTTTTAAATTTCGTCCATGTTTTTTCAAAGTTATTGCCACAAGCACATTTAAATAATAACTTTTGTGAGTAGCCGTGGTATTCAGTCGATAGTAATTGCGCATCTGTTTTTGTTTCTACATAATGTCTAATCTCATCAATTGTCCAGCGTTTATTCATCTTCTTCCTCCTGTTGTGCGTTCGTATAATAGCCATACTGTCATACATATACTATATTTAATGTTTACGACTGTACTAATCAGTCGATAATTCATCCTCATCAGACGTCGTCGTTAGACTAAGTTACCGAAAAAAGAACCCCTTTTTGGAAAAGAGATTCTTTTTGAGATTCTTGCAAATATTAACGTTTTGAGAATTGTGGTGCACGACGTGCGCCTTTAAGACCTGGCTTCTTACGCTCTTTCATACGAGCGTCACGTGTTAGGAATCCAGCACGCTTAAGAGTTGCACGATATTCTGGATCTGCTTCTAATAATGCACGAGATACACCATGACGGATTGCACCTGCTTGACCTGTGAATCCACCACCATGTACGTTAACTAATACATCATAAGTACCTTCAGTTTCTGTTGATACTAGAGGTTGCTTGATGATTGTACGTAATGTTTCATATGGGAAATAGCTTTCCGCATCACGATTATTTACTGTAATTTGACCAGTCCCAGGTACTAAACGTACGCGAGCTGTTGAACTTTTACGGCGTCCGGTACCGTAGTATTGTACTTGTGCCACTATTCGTTACCTCCTTTAAATTATCCGCGAAGTTCGTAAACTTCTGGTTTTTGTGCTGCATGTGTGTGTTCTGCTCCACGGAATACGTGAAGTTTTTTAG
Organism: Halolactibacillus sp. JCM 19043; assembly: GCF_001310395.1. Taxonomy (NCBI): domain Bacteria; kingdom Bacillati; phylum Bacillota; class Bacilli; order Caryophanales; family Bacillaceae; genus Halolactibacillus; species Halolactibacillus sp. JCM 19043. The sequence continues at coordinate 59,887 of NZ_BAXD01000015.1, read as the reverse complement.
CCATTTTACGACCTAATTTACCTTTTGGAAGCATACCTTTGATTGTTAGTTCTAACATTCTCTCAGGTTTCTTCTCACGCATTTCACCTGCTGATGTGCTTTTTAAGCCACCTGGGTGATTTGAGTGACGATGATACATTTTGTCTTGAAGTTTGTTACCAGTTAATTCGATTTTCTCTGCGTTGATGATAATTACGTGATCACCAGTGTCAACGTGTGGTGTGTAAGTTACTTTATGCTTACCACGTAGTAGTGCAGCGACTTCACTTGATAAACGACCAAGTGTTTTGCCTTCAGCATCAACTACAAGCCATTTGCGTTCAATGTTAGTTTCATTTGCCATGAAAGTTGTGCGCATATTCATTACCCTCCTGTATATCTTGTCTTTCGATGTTTTTTTGTCCAATTATATTGGTTTGATCTTATATTCTACACAATTAACTTTCCGGGGCTAATCGTGGTATAGAAATAAAATGCCATAGACCATCTTATCCTAAATAACGACGATTGTCAATAGCTGTTCACCCGGTTCCGTTGTTTTTTTCAAAACTTTTTTTCATTTACATCATAAACAACGTGTTTTAAGTATAATCCTTTAGCTGGCGCGGTTTTACCGAGGGTATTTCTGTCAAAATTCTCGAGTGCTTGCCTTATAACTTCCGGCGGTTTTCGCCCTTGTCCAACGTCGATTAAACTACCGGTGATAATTCGCACCATGTTGTATAAAAAGCCACTGCCACTGATCGTAAAAATAATCTCATCCGCTTGGTATTCACACGTCGCATGAAAAATCGTTCGTACTTTAGAGTCCTTTACATTACTTTTAGAAGCACAAAAGGCGGTAAAGTCATGTGTACCAACTAAATACTGACAGGCTTTATTCATCGCGACGACATCCAACGGCCCTCTCACATAATGGCTATAATGACGTTTAAAGGGTCGATGAGTGTGGTATTATACATACGATACTCATACCACTTCTCGAGCACATCAAAGCGTGCATGGAAATCATCCGCCACTTGATGAACGTCGGTAATAACAATATCATCTGGTAACTGGCTATTTATAGCCCGCACCCAATTCCCTTCAGGAATCATTAACGTACTATCAAAGTGAAACGCTTGTCCTAGCGCATGAACCCCAGCATCTGTTCGACCTGAGGCGGTAATCTTTACTTGTTCTCCTTTATGAATACGGGTTAAGGCTGCCTCAATCACAGCTTGCACCGTTAGTTGATTAGGCTGCACTTGATAGCCACGATAACGCGTGCCATCATAACTCACCCTAGCCAGTAAACGCATATTGATCATCCTTTGTTACTTTTTCCTTACTCGTTTGACTGCTCATCTTTGTACCATGAGACGGGTACCGGTGAAAAATCATCGAATAAATGTAAATCACGTTCTAAATATTGCACCGCTAAATCTGCCATCTTCACCGCATCACCGACATAACAATCAGCCGCGCCAAATCGCGCGGTTGTCATACAGCCTGCTTCAAGAAATGGTTCAGTCATTTTTACGTACTTATCGGAAATCCCACCTTTTAGATGCCGATAAGTTGCTGCGTGATGTTGGGCTCCGTTAGGCAGTTTGACTTTAAATCGTACCGGTCGATCTGTTAACCGGTCAGGAACATCCATCCATTCTTCCACACTATGAAGAAACGTATTTTTATCCATCCCCACACCGATAAATAACAACTTTGTCTTGTAATCATATAACTTACCAAAACAGCCGTAGCGATGACACGGCGTTCCGTGTGTATCATCTTTTAAATACTTTTCTCTGTTCTCCCCAATGGCTGCCACCGAATGGTCGGGTGTAACGAACGACTAACCCCTTCTCTTTTCAGAAAAAGATTAGGCAATATCCCGACACAGCTAGGCTCTGTCTTTGGATCAAAGAGCAACTTTCTCTCACCCATCTGTTCCCACGTATGGGTCGGAAAAATTAAGAGACCTTCTTTAAAGTAATCGATTAAGACGTCTAAGACACCGTCAGCTCTATTTTCTACTTCGCCAATGGCTTTCATCGATGAATGAATAAGCACAGTGTCAGACGGCTTTAAACCCATGTCAACAAGTTGTTGTTTTAATTGATCTTTTGTATACATCCGTACACCCCTTTTTATTTATGGCACGATTTGCAGTCGATCGTCACACATTAAAACCTGGCATAATCCGCGTAGATAATGCCAGTAATCAATGATTTATAACACGCGCCCTGAGTTACGTTCTAAGATAAAATAATCCTACCATTACAACTAAAAACAAACCAATGGCGACATAATCACGCGCAACAATCTCTAGTTCTCTTAAACGTGTACGTCCTTCCCCACCACGATAACCTCTTGCTTCCATAGCCATTGCTAACTCTTCGGCTCGCTTAAAAGCACTCACAAACAGAGGTACGAGTAATGGTACAACCGCTTGAATACGTTCTTTCAGTGGTCCGGTCTTAAAATCTACCCACGGGAGGCCTGTGCTTTTGAAATTTTTTCTGTTTCTTGCATTAAGGTCGGAATAAATCTTAAGGAAATCGACATCATCAAAGCCAATTCATGGACGGGAAATTTAATTTTCTTTAATGGATGCAGCAATGTTTCGATCGCATCGGTAATTTCAATCGGGGTCGTTGTTAATGTCAATAACGACGTGACTAAGATTAATAAGAAAAACCGCAATGAAATTTGGAAACCTTGAATCAGTGCCCCTGAATAAACAGGAAATCCTAGCAGCGTTGTTAACACATCTCCTTCGCGTGTCACAAACAAATGCAACAAGAAGGTAAATACAATTAAGAACCAGACGGGTTTAAGTCCTTTAAGTAAAAAGCGCGGTTTTACTTTTGTTAGTGCCGCAGCCGATAAACTAAAAACCGTTAGCCACAGATAACTATAGGCATTATTCGCAAAGAACACAATAATCACAAACGTAAAAATCATCATAATTTTCGTTCTCGGGTCGAGTTTGTGCACAACAGAATCAGCCGGCACATATTGGCCAATAATAAGTGAACTCGCCATTACCTGCCACCTCCTAATTGTGCTTTGATCTCTTTAACTAGGTCATCAATAGAATGCTTATCATAGGTTATTTTTATCCCTAGTCGCGCCTCTAAATCCATTAAAAACTGAATTTCTTCTGGCACATCAAGTTGGACTTGTTTTAAGCGATCTTTTGTACAAAAATCGTTTCAGGTTTACCTTCTAAATGTTTCTTTCCTTGTTCTAAAATAATCACATGATCGGCATACTTTAAGGCATCTTCCATACTATGCGTCACGAGGATTGTCGTTAAGCCTTTTTCATGATGTAATCGGTAAAACATATCCATCACTTCTTGTTGCCCCTTAGGATCAAGTCCTGCCGTTGGTTCATCTAAGACGAGAACCTCTGGTTCCATCGCCAAGACACCGGCAATCGCGACGCGACGCATTTGGCCACCACTAAGATCAAACGGCGAACGATTGAGTAGTGATGCGTCTATATTAACAGCTCCTAACACTTTAGGTAGACGGGCTTTGATCTCATCATCCGTTGCGCCAAAGTTTTTCGGTCCAAAGGCAATATCTTTTTCAATCGTTTCTTCAAACAGTTGGTGTTCAGGATATTGAAAAACGACACCTACTTTTTCACGTAATCCTTTAATATTTGCCGTTTTTTCATCTGCTTTTAACCGATAGTCACCAATCTTCACTTCGCCTGATGTTGGTTTTAATAAACCATTAAGATGCTGAATCAACGTTGACTTACCAGAACCTGTATGGCCAACAATCGCCACAAATTGTCCCGACTGAATATGAAAAGATAAATCTTTTAATGCATGATACTCAAAAGGGCTATTCGGTTGATACGTATGACTTACTTCTTTGAATGAAATGTCCATAGTTGATCTAATAGCTCCTTTTGTGTTAATGGTTGTTGATCAAAGTCCATTATATCTTTTAATCGATTCGTTACTTTCGCTGTAAATGGGACATCTAAGCCAATCTGGCGTAGTGCTTCTTCTTGTTTGAAAAGTTCCCGCGGCACAGTCTCTAGCCAGATTTCACCCTCATTCATAACAATAACGCGATCCGCTCCTACAATTTCATTTAGATCATGTGTGATGCTTACTAGATTAACCTTTGTCTCTTCTCTTAAATCATTGACGGTCATCATAATATCTTTTCTACCTCTTGGGTCAAGCATCGCTGTTGCTTCATCCAGGATAATCAGTTCTGGTTGAATCGCGAGGACACCCGCAATCGCCACGCGCTGTTTCTGTCCTCCTGACAGACGGTGGGGTTCATGGAATAAATAATCCGACATCCGTACACTCGTCAAACTATCTTCAATCCGATTCAGCATGATCCGACGGTCAATCCCGCGGTTTTCTAGTCCAAAAGCGACATCGTCTCTTACTGTGGTACCGACAAATTGGTTATCCGGATTTTGAAAGACCATCCCAACCTTTTCGCGAACATCCCATACCGTTTCAGGTGTAACCTCCATACCATGTACATAAATAGCCCCCTCATCAGGAAACAATAACCCATTCATTAATTTAGCAATCGTTGATTTACCCGAACCGTTGTGACCTAAAATGGCGACCCATTCATCTTGTTTGATTGAAAAGCTCACATTTTTAAGGACCCACGGTTGGTCTTCTGCATAACGAAATGACACATTGTCAAAGATTACTTGATTTAAAGTCATTTTCATTCCCCCAATATCGACAAATTATTTCCTAGGAAATGATTTATCAGTCTCTATAGTTATCGTATCATTGCGACGATTGATGCTCTTAACTGCTAATTTTATCACATTCTTAAAGCAATTGCTTATACAATAGCTAAATTAATGAATGGTTCACATCAATACCTTGACGACAGTACACACCACGATTTTTGTTTATTTAGCTACAAAAAAAGGGCCTGGAGTCACCTCGAAAGAGATCATCCTGCCCTTCATTCATCTTATTAAGTTAGACTAACTCAATAATCGCCATTTTAGCACCGTCACCGCGACGCTCTCCAAGTTTTAATACGCGAGTATATCCACCTTGGCGGTCTTCGTAACGTTTTGCGACATCATTAAATAACTTTTGTACAGCATCTTCAGTTTCGCTTGCATCTTTACGATAAAGGAATGAAGCTGCTTGACGGCGAGCATGAAGGTCACCACGTTTACCTAATGTAATCATTTTCTCAACTACTGAACGTAGATCTTTAGCTTTCGCTTCAGTTGTTTCAATGCGTTCATGAATAATCAAGTCAGTTGCAAGGTTACGAAGTAATGCCATACGTGCATCAGTCGTTCTCCCTAGTTTTCTAGCCATCGATTATCCCTCCTTTTATTTAAATCTCGATCAAGATTTAAGACTATTCTTCTTTACGAAGCCAAGCCCTAAGTCTGTTAACTTATTCTTCACTTCTTCAAGTGATTTACGACCTAAGTTACGAACTTTCATCATATCGTCCTCAGATTTATCGGCAAGTTCTTGTACAGAGTTAATACCTGCACGCTTTAAGCAATTATAAGAGCGAACGGATAAATCTAATTCTTCGATCGTCATTTCTAATACTTTTTCTTTTTGGTCTTCTTCTTTTTCGATCATGATTTCCGCATTTTGTGCTTCATCAGTTAAACCAACAAAGATATTTAAGTGTTCTGTCAGAATCTTCGCACCTAAAGACGTTGCTTCTTCAGGACGAATACTTCCGTCAGTCCATACATCTAATGTTAATTTATCGAAATTAGTCATCTGACCAACACGTGTATTTTCCACTTGGAATGTACAACGTGTGACTGGAGTGAAGATCGAATCCACTGGAATAACTCCAATTGGCTGATCGTCATGATTGTTGACGTCTGCCGGGCGGTAGCCACGACCACGCTCTGCAGTCATTTTCATACGCAAGTGCGCATTCGAACCTAAAGTGGCGATGTGTAATTCCGGATTAAGAATTTCTACATCACTATCATAAGTAATGTCCGCAGCCGTTACAACACCTTCTCCTGACACATCAATTTCAAGCGTCTTTGTCTCTTCTGAGTAGATCTTAAGCGCTAATTTTTTGAGGTTCAGAATGATTGTTGTCACATCTTCAACAACCCCATCGATTGTTGAGAATTCATGAAGGACGCCATCGATTTGGATAGATGTCACTGCAGCACCTGGTAATGAGGATAATAGAATACGACGTAAGGAGTTTCCTAGTGTAGTCCCATATCCACGTTCTAGTGGTTCTACGACAAATTTTCCAAAAGTAGCATCATCAGCGATCTCTACAATTTCTATTTTCGGTTTTTCGATTTCAATCATTAATAAAACCCTCCTTTGAACGTCGAAACCCCGGTTAGACGATTGTCTAACCGAAATTCCTCAGGTAGGCAGTTCCCGTATCTGCACTATCTTTTATTCGTATTTTTCTGTCAGTACTTTTCTGCTTAATTAAAACCGTTAAAGTTTTAAGTCTTTAATCTGTTTTACCGAAAGCATTTATCATCCATTATAGACAAGCTGACAAATCCTATACGGATAAAATTATACACGGCGACGTTTTGGTGGGCGACAACCATTGTGAGGAACTGGTGTTACGTCGACAATGGCAGTAACTTCGATACCTGCAGCTTGAAGTGAACGAATAGCAGCTTCACGACCAGCACCAGGACCTTTAACAGTTACTTCTAATGATTTAATACCGTTCTCTTGTGCAGATTTTGCTGCAGTTTCAGCTGCCATTTGCGCTGCAAATGGCGTAGATTTACGTGAACCTTTGAAACCTAATGCACCAGCACTGCTCCAAGCAATGGCATTACCTTGAACATCAGTAATTGTGACGATAGTGTTGTTAAATGTTGAACGGATATGTGCAATACCCGTCTCAATATTCTTTTTCACACGCTTCTTACGTGTATTAGTTTTACGAGCCATTAGAATCATTAACCTCCTTTATAGCTTATTTCTTTTTGTTAGCGATTGTTTTACTTGGTCCTTTACGTGTACGTGCGTTGTTCTTAGTCTTTTGACCGCGAACTGGCAACCCACGACGGTGGCGTAAGCCACGGTATGAACCGATCTCAATTAGACGTTTAATGTTAAGTGAAACTTCACGACGAAGATCCCCTTCAGTATTAAACTTGTCTACTTCTGTACGAATACGTGTTAACTCATCTTCAGTTAAATCACGTACACGTGTATCTTCTGATACATCAGCAGCTTTAAGAATATCTTGAGCTGTTTTCTTCCCGATACCATAAATATAAGTTAAAGAAATTACTACACGTTTCTCACGTGGAACATCAATACCTGCAATACGTGCCATACTATCGTTGCACCTCCTTATTGATTAGCCTTGTTTTTGTTTATGCTTAGGGTTTTCGCAAATTACCATAACTTTTCCGTTACGACGAATAACCTTACATTTTTCGCATATTGGTTTTACAGATGGTCTTACCTTCATCACCCATACCTCCTCTATATTCGGAGCTTATCATTATTTATAACGGTACGTAATACGCCCTCTTGTTAAATCATATGGAGAAAGTTCAACCGTTACTTTGTCTCCAGGTAAGATTCGGATAAAGTGCATACGAATTTTACCAGACACATGTGCTAGAACGGTGTGACCATTCTCTAATTCAACTTTGAACATTGCATTAGGTAACGTGTCAACCACGGTACCTTCTACTTCAATTGCATCGTCTTTGGCCATTGAGTTGATCTCCCTTCTTCAAATCAGTCACTACTTCTTTGACAAATTTTGATATAGCAAACCGTAGCTTACCATTCGTAACGCGACCTGTTTCTAGAAGGCTATTTTGAACCTCTGGAGATATATAATTCATCGGTACGATGTGACTAAAGTTCTTCTTCTTTGGTCGATCATACTTCCGTTTCTCTCCGTCTGCAAGCAGCACAAAATGATCATCAACAATCTCTATGACGATGGCAAATTGACCTGCTTCTCGTCCTTTGAAGATTTGAACTACTTGACCGATCTTGGGACGCGACTCCGTATCATTCAAACATGATCACCTTCACTTAAGTTTTTGTTATAAGATAACGAACTTATTTGTTCAAACATGTTGATTCTCAAGCTTATATTCTACCATGTTTTTGTGCACACGTCCAACGATTAGAATTATATCCGAACCAAGAACGGTGCTAAGTTTATCTAATTTCGAGACCAAAAGTAGCCTCTAATCATCACTTGATGATTGCTATATCATTGGTGCAAATCTAACCACGACATGACGGACATGTTCGTGGCAAATTTCGCACGATAACAGTTTATGCCAACGTTTGAAGTTGCTTGTCTACGTCTTCAAACACAACATTAATGTCTTGATCACCATTTATGTTCACAAGATAGTTTTTGTCTTCATAAAAATCTAGTAGTGGTTGTTGCTGAGCAATGTTCACTTCTAGACGTTTAGAAACCGTTTCAGGACGATCATCTTCCCGTTGGATAAGATCAGCTCCATCATTGTCACACTTTCCTTCAACCTTTGGTGGGTTGTAAAGAACGTGATAAGTCGCACCACATTCTGGGCAAACACGACGACCAGTTAAACGATCGACAAGCTTTTCCTGTGGTACATCAACATGTAAAACATAATCTAGTGGTGAGTCAAGTTCTTTCAATAAATTCTCAAGTGCTTCTGCTTGCGCAATCGTACGTGGGAACCCATCTAACAAGAAACCTTTCTCACAATCCGGTTTTTGTAATCGTTCTTTAACGATCCCAATGGTTACTTCATCAGGGACTAGTTCTCCTTGATCCATAAATGCCTTTGCTTTTTTACCAAGGTCAGTTCCTTCTTTAATTGCTGAACGGAACATATCTCCAGTCGAAATATGAGGGATCTGATATTTTTCTACTATCTTTTCAGCTTGTGTACCTTTTCCGGCACCTGGAAGACCCATTAGAATTAAATTCACTGCAATTCCCCTCGCTCTCATTTCATTCACATAGTTGTAGCGACTATTTATTTAATAAAGCCTTTATAATGGCGTTTTACTAATTGACTTTCTAGTTGTTTCATTGTTTGAAGTGCTACACCAACAACGATTAGCATGCTTGTACCGCCAATTTGGACAGACTGTGGAAGTCCCGCAAGTCCACCTAAAATAATTGGTAATACAGCGACTGTAGCTAAGAAAATCGCCCCTACAAAGGTTAAACGATAAAGAACGCGAGTAAGATACGTTTCAGTTTTCTTACCAGGACGGATACCAGGAATGTAACCACCTTGTTTTTTCAAGTTCTCTGCCATTTGCTCAGGGTTAGACTGAACAAATGTGTAGAAATATGAAAAGGCAATGATAAGAACAACATAGATGACCATACCAATCGGTTGCGTATAATCAAAGATGCGTTCGATGGTACTAGCAAAACCGCCATCGAAGAACCCTGCAATCGTTCTAGGTGCCATAATGAATGACACAGAGAAAATAACAGGAATAACACCTGCTGTATTCACCTTCAGTGGTAAGTGTGTTGAATGACCACCTACTGGCGAACGATTAACTAAACGTTTCGCATATTGAATGGGAATTTTCCGTGTTGCTTGTTGGATGAAGATAACACCAACTGTAACACCTAATACAACTAACGCAATCAAGGCAACGATGACAACGTTAATAAATAACTCGTCATCACTTACACCTGTAAAATATTGCGCGATAATTTGGTTGATTGTATTTGGAATAGCAGCAACAATACCTGCAAAGATAATAATTGAAATGCCGTTCCCAACACCGTATGCAGTAATTTGCTCACCTAACCACATTAAGAAAGCTGTCCCTGCTGTTAATACAAGTGCAATGACTAAGAATTTATCCACGCCCGGATCAGCGATTAAACCGCCGCCAACCATAGCATTAAATCCGATTGACATAGCAATTGCTTGAATAAAAGCAAGCACAATCGTTGCATAACGTGTCACTTGAGCTAATTTCCGACGACCAACTTCACCTTGTTTTTTCCACTCAGCAAACTTTGGTACGACATCCATTTGTAACAACTGCATAATAATTGAGGCCGTGATGTATGGCATAATCCCCATAGCTAAAATGGAGAAGTTTTGTAACGCCCCGCCTCCAAATGTGTTTAGGAATCCAAACACATTCTGTTGTTCATTCATCATACCTAACGCGGTGCGATCAGTGAAAGGTACCGGGATAAAGGTACCTAACCGAAACACAACCAACATTAGTAATGTAAATAAAATTTTGTCTCTGATATCCTTCACACGAAAGAAATTCGAGATTGTTTGGAACATTAGATCACCTCAGTTTGACCGCCCGCTGCCTCAATAGCTTCTTTTGCTGAAGCTGAGAACTTGTGAGCTTTTACAGTAAGTTTCTTATCAATCGAACCATTGCCAAGAACTTTAATGCCAGCTTTTAACTTGCTTACAAGACCTGTTTCAAGTAAAAGCTCAGGTGTTACCTCTGTACCTTCTTCAAATGTATTTAGTGCTGCTAAATTAATGACAGCATATTCTTTACGGTTGATATTTGTAAAACCGCGTTTTGGTAAACGTTGGAATAAAGGCATTTGGCCCCCTTCGAACCCTGGGCGAGTACCGCCGCCTGAACGAGAGTTTTGACCGCCATGTCCGCGACCTGAAGTCTTTCCGTTACCAGAGGACATTCCACGACCTACACGATTTCTGCTCTTGCGAGTTTGTGATGGCTTCAATTCATGAAGTTTCATGCGAGCACCTCCTCTTTGCGCTAAATTAATTTACTTCTTTCACCGTTACTAAGTGTGATACTTTATTGATGATACCTCGTACCGCAGGTGTATCTTCACGTACAACGGATTGATTTACTTTGTTCAAGCCTAAGGCTTTAACAGTTTGCTTTTGTGTTTCAGTTCTACCGATAACACTGCGCGTGAGGGTAATTTCTAACTTATTAGCCATTTATTTTCCCTCCTTATCCTAACAGTTCTTCTACTGATTTACCGCGTAATTTGGCGATGTGTTCAGCAGGCTTAAGTTCAGATAAACCTTGAACAGTTGCACGTACCATGTTGATTGGTGTGTTTGATCCTAATGACTTAGAAACGATATCACCAACACCAGCTAATTCTAGTACGGCACGAACTGGTCCACCAGCGATAACTCCAGTACCTTCTGGAGCTGGTTTGATTAAAATGCTTCCAGCACCAAAGCGTCCAGTGATTTCGTGAGGTGTAGTAGTACCTACACGTGGAACTTCGATTAAGTTTTTCTTAGCGTCATCGATTGCTTTTCTAATAGCATCTGGAACTTCCTGTGCTTTACCAGTACCAAAGCCAACGTGACCATTTTTATCTCCTACAACCACTAAAGCCGCAAAACGGAAACGACGTCCACCTTTTACTACTTTAGCTACACGGTTGATTGTAACAACGCGTTCTTCTAAATCTAAATTGTTTGGGTCGATATAGTTACGCAATGTGTGTCCCTCCTTTTACTATTAAAATTCAAGACCTGCTTCACGGGCAGCATCTGCTAATGCTTGTACACGTCCGTGATAGAGGTATCCTCCACGGTCAAATACCACGTTTTTGTGGCCTTTATCTAATGCGCGAGTCGCGATTAATGTTCCTACTTGTTTAGCAGCTTCAACGTTACCAGTAGCTTCGCCTTCGAATGCTTTGTCAACAGTTGATGCACTAGCTAAAGTTACACCATTTACATCATCAATTAATTGTGCGTAAATGTTTTTGTTTGAACGGTATACGTTTAAACGTGGACGTTCAGGCGTACCAAAAAGGTTTTTACGTACACGTAAATGTCTTTTCTTACGCACCATGTTTTTGTCTGGCTTTGTGATCATCTAGGTCACTCCTTTCTGTTCCCTAACTAACCTAACGTGAATTAAGTTATCAGATTAAGCTGCCTTATTTAGCAGTTTTACCTTCTTTACGACGAACATATTCGTCAACGTAGCGAATCCCTTTACCTTTGTAAGGTTCTGGCTTACGTACGGCACGAATGTCAGCTGCTACAGCACCGACTAATTGCTTGTCGATCCCTTTAACAATAACTTTTGTGTTCGCAGGTACTTCAATTTCAATACCTTCTGGTTGGTCAATCTCAACTGGGTGAGAATAACCAGCGTTTAATACAAGCTTAGTTCCTTGCTTTGCAGCACGGTAACCAACACCTTGGATTTCTAATGCTTTTTCATAGCCTTTGTGTACACCTTCAACCATATTTGCGATCAGGCTGCGAGTTGTACCGTGTAAAGCTTTGTGTAATTTATTATCTGACGGTCTTGCAACCGTTAATTCATTACCATCGATGTTAATTGTCATATCTTCGTGAAGTTGACGTGTTAAAGTTCCTTTAGGACCTTTCACTGTCACAAAGTTGTTCTCATTTTTGATTTCAACGCCTTCAGGAATTACGATAACTTTAAGACCTATACGTGACATCTACATGGCACCTCCTATCTTAATTAAAAACTACTTACCAAACGTACGCGAGAACCTCGCCACCAATGGCTTGTTCACGTGCTTCTTTATCTGTAAGAATACCTTTTGAAGTTGAAACGACTGCGATACCAAGTCCGTTAAGTACACGTGGAAGCTCATCAGCTTTCGCGTAAACACGTAGACCAGGTTTAGAAATACGTTTCAAACCAGTAATTACACGTTCATCAGCTGCACCGTATTTCAAGAACATACGAAGTACACCTTGTTTATCATCTTTAATCACTTCGTAATCGCGAATAAAGCCCTCACGTTTTAAAATATCTGCAATCTGAGTCTTGATGTTTGATGCAGGAAGCTCAAGCTTCTCATGGCGGACCATATTAGCATTACGAATACGTGTTAACATATCTGCAATTGGATCTGACATTGTCATAAAATTTACCTCCTTCCTCAATCGGGTTTTACCAGCTTGCTTTTTTGACACCAGGAATTTGACCTTTATAGGCAAGTTCACGGAAACAAATACGGCAAAGTTTGAATTTACGATAAACTGAGTGTGGACGCCCACAACGCTCACAGCGGGTATACTCTTGTACTGGGTACTTAGCTGTCCGCTTTTGTTTTGCAATCATAGATTTTTTAGCCACTATTTTCCCTCCTTGTTTTAGCCTGTTAGCTTATTTTTGGAAAGGCATGCCAAGTGAAGTGAGTAATTCACGAGCTTCTTCGTCAGTGTTAGCTGTTGTAACGATGACGATATCCATACCGCGAACCTTGCTTACTTGATCATAATCTATTTCCGGGAAAATCAATTGTTCTTTCACACCTAATGTGTAGTTTCCACGACCATCGAATGCTTTTTTAGAAATACCACGGAAGTCACGTACACGTGGAAGAGAAACATCAATAAGTTTTTGTAAAAACTCATACATACGCTCACCACGAAGGGTTACTTTAGCCCCGATTGGCATACCCTCACGTAAACGGAATCCTGCAATTGATTTTTTAGCTTTTGTGATTAATGGTTGTTGACCTGAAAGCAGCTTTAACTCTTCTACAGCAGCATCAAGTGCTTTTGTGTTCTGTACTGCATCACCAACACCCATGTTGATTACGATTTTTTCTACTTTCGGTACTTCCATTACCGAATCATAGTTAAATTTTTCTGTTAGAGATGATACGATATCATTTTGGTACTTTGCTTTTAATGCGTTCATCTGAGTAGCCCTCCTTTCGTCGCTAATTATTTATCTAACGCTTCACCAGATTTTTTAGCGATTCGAACTTTCTTTCCATCACGATCTTCATATCCGACACGAGTTGGCTCGCCTGATTTAGGATCAATTGGTAATACATTAGAAACATGGATCGGCGCTTCTTGTTCAAGAATACCGCCCTGTGGATTATCTTGTGAAGGTTTTTGGTGTTTCTTAACGATATTCACACCTTCAACAAGTACACGTTCTTTCTTTGGGTATGCTTCAAGGATGACACCTTGTTTACCCTTATCTTTACCAGATAACACTTGTACTTTATCACCTTTTTTTACATGCATGCTAGACGCACCTCCTTACAAGGCTTTTCATTAAAACGATTATATTTCACATGTGAGTTGAACTTACAATACCTCTGGTGCTAATGAAACAATCTTCATAAACTTCGCATCACGTAGTTCACGTGCTACAGGTCCAAAGATACGTGTTCCTCTTGGGCTTTTATCATCGCGGATGATAACCGCTGCATTTTCATCAAACTTGATATAAGATCCGTCTTTACGACGCACGCCAGACTTAGTGCGGACGATAACAGCCTTAACAACTTCACCTTTTTTGACAACGCCACCAGGTGTTGCTTGTTTTACTGAACAGACGATCACGTCACCGATATTAGCAGTTTTACGACCAGATCCGCCTAGTACTTTAATAGTTAAGACTTCACGCGCGCCAGAGTTGTCTGCTACTTTCAAACGAGTTTCTTGCTGAATCATACTGTTGTTACCTCCCTTCGGAATCAATCCGAGCGATTCTTTTCAATTAGATAATTACGGCTTCCTCTACTACTTCAACTAGACGGAAACGTTTAGTTTTAGATAGTGGACGAGTTTCCATAATTGTTACGATATCATTAATTTTTGCTTGATTGTTTTCATCATGTGCTTTGTACTTTTTAGAATACTTTACACGCTTACCATATAATTTATGGAATTTATAAGTTTCTACTAATACTGTGATTGTTTTGTCTGTTTTATCAGAAACAACACGACCAGTATACACTTTACGATTATTACGTTCTGTCATTTGAGGCTAACCTCCTCTCAAGTTTACTAGTTATTTACGCTAAGCTCTCTTTCACGAACGACAGTTTTCATACGAGCAATTGATTTACGAACTTCACGAAGACGTGCAGTGTTCTCCAATTGACCTGTAGCTAACTGGAAGCGTAGGTTGAAGAGCTCTTCTTTTAATGACTTGATTTTTTGTTCAATTTCGGCAGTGGTTAGTTCTCTGATTTCATTAGCCTTCATTGATTTCACCACCAATTTCTTCACGTTTTACAAACTTAGTTTTAATTGGAAGTTTGTGTGATGCTAGACGAAGTGCCTCTCTCGCAACTTCCTCTGAAACTCCCGCGATTTCAAACATAATCTTACCTGGTTTTACTACTGCTACCCATCCTTCAGGAGCACCTTTACCAGAACCCATACGAACTTCTAAAGGTTTTTTAGTGTAAGGCTTGTCTGGGAAAATTTTGATCCAAACTTTACCACCACGTTTCATGTAACGAGTCATCGCAATACGAGCAGACTCGATTTGACGACTTGTAATCCATGCAGCATCAACTGCTTGTAAACCATATTCACCAAATGCTACTTCCGTACCACCTTTGGCTTTACCTTTTAAACTTGTACGATGTTGTCTACGATATTTAACACGTTTAGGCATTAACATAAGTTGTGCCCCCTTCCTTACTTATTATTTTTAGTTGGAAGGACTTCACCACGATAGATCCACACTTTAACACCTAACTTACCGTAAGTAGTGTCTGCTTCTGCAGTACCATAATCGATATCAGCACGAAGTGTGTGTAGTGGAACAGTTCCTTCACTGTAACTTTCCGCACGAGCCATATCTGCGCCACCAAGACGACCAGAAACTTGAGTACGAATACCTTTAGCTCCCATACGCATAGCACGTTGAATAACTTGTTTTTGCGCACGACGGAATGATACACGGTTTTCTAATTGACGAGCAATATTATCTGCTACTAATTTAGCATCGATATCAGGTTTTTTGATTTCAACGATGTTGATATGAACTCGTTTACCTGTTAATTCATTTAATGATTTACGAAGTGCTTCAACTTCAGAACCACCTTTACCAATAACCATACCAGGTTTAGCAGTTGAAATTGAAATATTAACACGATTTGCTGCGCGCTCGATTTCTACTTTAGATACTGAAGCATCTTGTAGACGAGTCTCAACGAAATCACGAATCTTAATATCTTCATGTAATAAGTCTGCATAATCTTTGTCAGCGTACCATTTTGAATCCCAATCACGGATAACGCCAACACGAAGTCCTATCGGATTAACTTTTTGACCCACAGATTATCCCTCCTTCTTTTCTGATACAACCACTGTAATGTGGCTTGTTCTCTTATTGATTGCACTAGCACGGCCTTGGGCACGTGGACGGAAACGTTTAAGGGTAACCCCTTCGTTTACGAATGCTTCTGATACGTAAAGATCTTCTACGTTCATGTCATAATTGTGTTCTGCATTTGCGATCGCAGAGTTTAGTACTTTTTCTACAACTGGGCTTGCACCGCGTTGTGTATTTTTTAAAATTGCAATTGCTTCTCCAACATTTTTGCCTCGAATTAAATCAACGACTAAACGAACCTTGCGAGGAGCAATTCTAACAGTTTTTGCAACAGCTTTTGCTTGCATCAAGAGCGCCTCCTCTCCAATTAGCGTTTTGTTTTCTTGTCATCGCTCGCATGTCCTCTGAACGTGCGTGTCGGTGCGAATTCACCTAATTTGTGTCCAACCATATCTTCTGTTACATAAACCGGTACGTGTTTGCGTCCGTCATAAACAGCAATAGTGTGTCCTACAAAGTTAGGGAAAATAGTAGAACGACGAGACCAAGATTTCACAACTTGTTTCTTGTTGTCCTCGTTCAATTTTTCAACTTTTTTCATTAAATGGTCATCTACGAAAGGTCCCTTTTTTAAACTACGACCCATACATAAACCTCCCTTCGTGATTGTCGGACGGGTGTTAATGCCCGCCTTTCAACCCCGTTATTTTTTACGTTTACGAACGATAAATTTATCTGACTGCTTGTTACGTTGACGCGTTTTCTTACCAAGAGTTGGTTTACCCCATGGTGACATTGGTGATTTACGACCGATTGGTGCGCGACCTTCACCACCACCGTGTGGGTGATCATTAGGGTTCATTACAGAACCACGAACGGTTGGGCGGATACCTTTCCAACGTGAACGACCAGCTTTACCAACACGAATAAGTTCATGTTCAACATTACCTACTTGACCGACAGTTGCACGGCAAGTACCTAATACTAAACGAACTTCACCAGAAGATAAACGTACTAATACGTATTTTTCTTCACGGCCTAAAATTTGCGCTTCAGCACCAGCTGAACGAGCTAATTGTCCACCGCGACCTGGTTTTAATTCGATGTTGTGGATAACAGTACCCACTGGAATACTCATAAGTGATAGGGCATTACCTACTTTAATATCTGCATCTTCTCCTGAGAAGATCTGTTGTCCTACTTGAATACCTTTTGGAGCTAAGATGTAACGTTTTTCACCATCTGCATAGTTAATTAACGCAATGTTAGCTGAACGGTTTGGATCGTACTCGACAGTAGCAACGCGACCTGGTATACCATCTTTGTCACGTTTAAAATCGATGACACGGTATTGACGCTTATGGCCACCACCTTGATGACGAACCGTTAATTTACCTTGGTTGTTACGACCACCACGCTTTGAAAGTGGTTGTAATAGTGATTTTTCCGGCTTATCCGTCGTGATTTCTGCGAAATCTGACGTTGACATGTTACGTCTACCGTTAGAAGTTGCTTTATACTTCTTAATCGCCATCTTTATTCCCTCCTTCTCTAACTAATTGAAATTATTCTACTGATTCAAAGAAATCTAGTTCTTTGCTGTCTTCAGATAATTGAACCACAGCTTTTTTACGATTTGGACGGTAACCTCCGTGGCGACCCATGCGCTTGAATTTACCTTTAATGTTAGAAGTATTAATTTTAACAACCTTCACGCCAAAGATTTCTTCAACAGCATCTTTGATTTGATTTTTGTTAGCTTTTGTACTTACTTCAAAAGTATATTTCTTATCAACCATTTGGTCGGCAGAGTGTTCCGTAATAATCGGGCGCTTAATAATATCTCGTGCATCTCTCATTATGCAAGCACCTCCCCTGCTTTTTCCGCTGCATCTTTAGTGATGATCAGCTTGTCATGTGTAAGTAAATCAAGAACATTAAGACCACTTACAGTTAATACCTTAGCATTTGGTAAGTTATTAGCACTCTTAGCTACAACGTCATCTTTATCAGCTGTAACGATTAATACTTTTTCACTTACGTTTAATGCGTCTAGTACCTTTACAACTTCTTTTGTTTTAGGTGCATCAAATGCTAAACCTTCTAAAACAACAAGACTGTTTTCATTTACTTTTGATGAAAGTGCTGATTGAAGTGCTAATCGGCGAACTTTCTTCGGTAATTTATAGCCATAGCTGCGTGGTGTTGGGCCAAATACGACGCCACCGCCAACCCATTGTGGTGAACGGATTGAACCTTGACGGGCACGACCTGTACCTTTTTGACGCCATGGTTTACGACCTCCGCCTGCTACTGCTGAACGATTTTTAACAGCGTGTGTACCTTGACGACGTGATGCTTGTTGCATAACGACCGCATCGTGTAACACATGCTCGTTTGGCTCAATACCAAACACGCTATCGTTTAATTCTACATCCCCTACTTGCGAACCGCTTTGGTTATATAGTGCTACTTTAGGCATGACATATCCTCCTTCGGTTATTATTTGCTAGCCTTTATTGCACTCGTAATTTTCACGAATGATTTTTTAGGTCCAGGAACGTTACCTTTTACTAATAGAAGATTACGCTCTGCATCTACTTTTACTACTTCAAGGTTTTGAAGAGTTGTTACAACGCTACCCATGTGTCCAGGTAATTTTTTACCCTTCATAACACGCGCAGGCTCTGCAGCTGCTCCCATTGAACCTGGTGCTCTGTGGAAATGTGAGCCGTGCCCCATTGGTCCACGTTGTTGATTGTGGCGCTTAATCGCACCTTGGAAACCTTTACCTTTTGATGTACCTGTTACATCAATAATATCTCCAGCTTGGAATGCCTCTACGTTGATTTCTTGACCTACTTCATACTCATCAAGATTCACGTTACGGAATTCACGAATGAAGCGCTTAGGAGTAGTGCTCGCTTTTGCAGCATGTCCTGTCGCTGGCTTGTTTGCATTAACCGGTTTTTGGTCTGCAAACCCAACTTGAATCGCTTCATAGCCGTCGTTTTCTAAAGTTCTTTTTTGCAATACCACGTTAGGTTCTGCTTGAACTACTGTTACTGGAATTAATTCGCCATCTTCACTAAAGATCTGTGTCATGCCGACTTTACGACCTAAGATTCCTTTCGTCATCCGTTACACCTCCTATAAATTGTATAAATTATAATTTGATTTCGATATCCACACCAGACGGTAAGTCTAAACGCATAAGCGCATCCACTGTTTGTGGTGTTGGATTAACAATATCAATTAAACGTTTGTGCGTACGCATCTCGAATTGCTCGCGAGAATCTTTGTACTTGTGCACCGCACGTAAAATTGTATACACTGATCTTTCTGTTGGTAACGGGATTGGACCCGATACACCAGCACCTGAACGCTTAGCAGTGCTTACGATTTTTTCAGCTGACTGATCAAGAATACGGTGATCATAAGCTTTTAAACGAATTCTGATTTTCTCATTTGCCATTATTTTCCCTCCTTTTCGCCCATTTTAATAATAGACATTCTCCGCGGAAATTTCTAAGCTACCTTACCCATGGCAAAGGGGCCGGGTGTGCCAACAACCTTCCACATCATCGCCTTTAATGACCAACATTGTTCATTATATAGAATAACAACCCCGATTGCAAGGGAAAACAACAAAAATATCAACTTTTTTTCATAGTTTTTTTAGCGGGCGCTTTCATTGACACATCACCGTTTCAAAGGCACCCACGTCAAATTTCAAATGAGCCATTTTCATTGTTTCTTCGCTAGTATTCTATTTCTTTTTGCACTGTGTTCTAGCCCATTATTATAGTGCTTGATTTTTATGAATATAACCATCTTATCTTTCTCTGCTTTAATCGTCTATCCCTAGATCTATATAATAGAAGCAATGCGATGAGCAACACCCACTCTACCTGACGTAAAACTTCCCAAATAAAAAAAGGCAGCACCGAAGTGCTACCTTTTCTTTATGAAAGTAAGTAAAACTTACTTAGTGATTGTTGCTACAACACCAGCGCCTACAGTACGGCCACCCTCACGGATAGAGAACTTAGTACCTTCTTCAATAGCGATTGGTGAGATTAATTCTACAGTCATTTCTACGTTGTCACCAGGCATAACCATTTCAACGCCTTCAGGAAGACGGATTATACCAGTTACGTCAGTTGTACGGAAGTAGAACTGTGGACGGTAGTTATCGAAGAATGGCGTATGACGTCCACCTTCTTCTTTTGATAATACATAAACTTCCGCTTGGAAAGTTGTATGTGGAGTGATTGTACCTGGCTTAGCAAGTACTTGACCACGGTTGATGTCTTCACGAGCAACACCACGTAGTAACGCACCAATGTTGTCACCAGCTTCAGCATAATCAAGAAGCTTACGGAACATCTCAACACCTGTTACAGTAGTTTTAGATGGCTCTTCAGCAAGACCGATGATTTCGATTTCGTCACCAACTTTAACTACACCACGCTCAACACGTCCTGTAGCTACAGTACCACGACCAGTGATTGAGAATACGTCCTCAACTGGCATCATGAATGGCTTTTCAACGTCACGGTCTGGACGAGGGATATACTCATCAACAGCATCCATTAGTTCATAAATAGCATTTACATATTGCTCTTCGCCTTCAAGTGCTTTAAGAGCTGAACCTTTGATGACTGGTACATCATCACCTGGGAAGTCATACTCAGATAATAGGTCACGAACTTCCATTTCTACTAATTCAAGAAGTTCTTCGTCGTCTACCATGTCACATTTGTTTAAGAATACAACAATAGCAGGTACACCTACTTGACGAGAAAGTAAGATGTGCTCACGAGTTTGTGGCATTGGACCATCAGCAGCAGATACTACTAAGATCGCACCATCCATTTGTGCAGCACCAGTGATCATGTTTTTAACATAGTCAGCGTGTCCTGGGCAGTCTACGTGTGCATAGTGACGCGTATCAGTTTCGTACTCAACGTGTGCAGTTGAGATTGTGATCCCACGTTCACGTTCTTCTGGCGCACCATCGATTTGGTCGTAAGCCATTGCTGTACCGAAACCAGATTTGTTGTGTAATACAGTAGAGATTGCTGCAGTTAAAGTTGTTTTACCATGGTCAACGTGTCCGATTGTACCAACGTTAACGTGGTCTTTTGAGCGGTCAAATTTTTCTTTACCCATTATATAATTCCTCCTAAAAATAAATTGTTTTTATTATTTACTTGTATTGTTCGCTTCATTACCTTAGTAATGAAGCTTACAATACAAGTTATACTTTAAATTGCGAAAAAAATCAATTATTGTCCAGTATTTTTCTTGATGATTTCTTCAGAAATACTCTTAGGTACTTCTTCGTAATGATCAAATGTCATCGTGTAAGTACCACGACCTTGTGTGTTTGAACGTAATGCAGTCGCATAACCGAACATTTCTGATAATGGAACATAGGCGCGAACAACTTGTGCTGTACCACGTGCTTCCATACCATCCACACGTCCACGGCGTGATGTTACATCACCCATGATATCACCCATGTATCTTCAGGAATAACGATTTCAACACTCATCATTGGCTCAAGAATAACAGGATTACATTTGTTTTTCGCGTTCTTAAGCGCCATAGAAGCCGCTACTTTAAACGCTGTTTCGTTAGAGTCGACATCGTGGTAAGAACCATCGTAAAGTGTCGCTTTAACGTCGATCAATGGATAACCAGCTAAAACACCGTTTTCCAATGACTCTTTAATACCTGACTCAACAGCTGGTACGTATTCACGAGGAACGACACCACCAACGATGTTGTTAACGAATTCGAATCCAGCACCTTCTTCGTTTGGCTCAAACTTAACCCAAACGTGACCATACTGTCCACGACCACCTGATTGGCGGACGAACTTACCTTCAACTTCCGCAGATCCACGGAATGTTTCACGGTAAGATACTTGAGGAGCACCAACGTTAGCTTCAACTTTAAATTCACGTCTCATACGATCAACAATGATATCAAGGTGTAATTCACCCATACCAGAGATGATTGTTTGTCCCGTTTCAATGTTTGTTTCTGTTCTGAATGTTGGATCCTCTTCAGCTAATTTACCTAATGCAATTGACATTTTGTCTTGGTCTGCTTTAGATTTTGGTTCAATAGCTACAGAAATAACCGGTTCTGGGAATTCCATTGATTCTAAGATAACAAGTTCCTTCTCATCACATAGAGTATCGCCAGTACTTGTATCTTTTAAACCTACCGCACCAGCAATATCGCCAGCGTATACTTCTGAAATTTCTTCACGTGAGTTAGCGTGCATTTGTAGGATACGACCTACACGTTCACGTTTACCTTTAGAAGAGTTTTGTACATAAGAACCAGCCTTTAATGTACCAGAGTATACACGGAAGAAAGTAAGTTTACCTACGAATGGATCTGTCGCAACTTTAAACGCTAAAGCTGAGAACGGTTCTGAATCATCCGCATGACGTTGAATGGCTTCATCAGTTTCAGGAACAATCCCTTCGATTGCTTCGATGTCAAGTGGTGATGGCAAGTAATCTACTACACCATCAATCATTAATTGAACACCTTTATTCTTGAAGGCAGAACCTACGAAGACTGGGTAGAACTCAACAGAAAGCGTCGCTTTACGAATCGCTGCTTTGATTTCATCTTCAGTAAACTCTTCACCTTCAAGATAACGCATCATCATATCTTCATCTAATTCAGCAACAGCTTCAATTAGACCTTGACGAAGTTCTTCTGCTTGATCTTTAAGATCTTCAGGAATTTCTTTTGCTTCTGCACGGGTACCTAAATCATCTTCATAGAAGTAGGCTTCCATAGAAACAAGGTCAATAATTCCGTTAAAATCATCTTCAGCACCAATTGGATATTGAACTGGGTGCGCATTCGCCCCAAGACGGTCTTTTAATGTACCGACTGAGTATAGGAAGTCTGCACCTGTTTTATCCATTTTGTTGATGAATACAATACGAGGTACCCCGTATGTAGTCGCTTGGCGCCAAACTGTTTCAGTTTGTGGTTCTACACCTGATTGAGCATCAAGTACAGTTACCGCACCATCAAGTACACGAAGTGAACGTTCTACCTCTACAGTGAAGTCCACGTGTCCTGGTGTATCGATAATGTTAATTCGGTGACCTTTCCACTGAGCAGTTGTTGCAGCAGAGGTAATAGTGATACCACGCTCTTGCTCTTGTTCCATCCAGTCCATTTGTGAAGCACCTTCGTGCGTTTCACCAATTTTGTGGATACGACCTGTGTAGAATAAAATACGCTCAGTAGTTGTTGTTTTACCGGCATCGATGTGAGCCATGATTCCGATATTACGCGTATTCTCCAAGGAGAATTCTCTAGGCATATGTGTTTCTCCTTCCTTTATTTCAATCTAGTTTATTATTAACAAGTGAACCTAAGCTGTTTGTTCATAGGAACAAACCAAATCAGATTACCAACGATAGTGAGCAAATGCTTTATTCGCTTCAGCCATTTTATGCATGTCTTCACGTTTCTTAACTGCTGCACCAGTGTTGTTAGATGCATCAAGAATTTCGTTTGCTAGGCGTTCTTCCATTGTTTTTTCTCCGCGTAAGCGAGAGTAGTTCACAATGTAACGAAGACCTAAAGCTTGACGACGCTCTGGACGTACTTCAACTGGTACTTGGTAGTTAGAACCACCAACACGGCGAGCACGTACTTCAAGTACAGGCATAACATTTTTCATTGCTTGTTCGAATACTTCAATCGCAGGTTGACCGCTACGTTCTTGAACAAGATCGAATGCTGAATAAAGAATTTTTTGTGACTTACCTCTTTTACCGTCAACCATCATTTGGTTGATTAAACGAGTAACAAGTTTAGAGTTGTGTAACGGATCAGGTAAGACATCACGTTTAGCTACAGGACCTTTACGTGGCATAGTCTAACCTCCTTTCATCTATTTATAGTTATTATTAAACATTCATTACTTTTTCTCTTTTGGACGCTTCGTACCGTATTTAGAACGACCTTGCATACGTCCATCAACACCAGCAGTATCTAATGCACCACGAACGATATGGTAGCGCACACCAGGTAAATCTTTTACACGTCCCCCACGGATAAGAACAACACTGTGCTCTTGTAGGTTGTGACCAATACCAGGGATATATGCTGTAACTTCAATACCGTTAGTTAAACGAACACGCGCATACTTACGTAGGGCCGAGTTCGGTTTCTTAGGCGTTAATGTACCTACACGTGTACAAACACCGCGCTTTTGTGGAGATGATTGGTTAGTCAGTGACTTTTTGAAACTGTTATAACCTTTATTCAAAGCTGGTGAGTCAGATTTTTTAGACTTAGACACACGACCTTTACGGACTAATTGATTAATAGTTGGCATAACTTTTTTCCTCCTCTCATTACTTTTTGTAATACCACACATCCAGGTGGTTCATTTATAAGCAAAAAACAAAGTTTTCATGAATTAACACCGTTAATTCACCAAAACTCTATTGCTTTATCGCTACGGCTGCTGTTCCTACTTCAATTCCGCAAGCTTTCCCAAGTTTAATCTTAGAGTCCACCATTGTATACGGAATATCCATTTTTTCTACTAGCTGTAGAAGTTTCTCAATCATGAACGGATCAACATCCGATGCAATGATCACTTCTTCTACGTGCCCGCTCTTAATCGCTTTAATTGTTTGTTTTGTACCAACAACTAATTGATTTTTAGCTTGGGTAACTTTTTCATAAGACATTTACATATCCTCCAAAGCCATGAAGGTAACAGAAGCACCTTGAATATAGTACCACGTATGAAAAGTAATTGTCAACTCAAAATATAAAAGTTCGACAACTATTTTCATCAGCGCGTAGCACGAATTCAAGGGCCCTTCGTTTTACCTTAATACCATTTATTCAATCGTTTCTTTCGCTTCTGTTTCTTCTTCTACTACATTCACTACCGGTATTTCTGTCTGCGCTTGGATCTTGCGGTAACGTTGCATCCCTGTACCTGCAGGCACAAGCTTACCGATGATGACATTCTCTTTAAGGCCGAGTAATTCATCGCGTTTTCCTTTGATTGCTGCATCCGTTAATACCCGTGTTGTTTCTTGGAATGATGCGGCAGATAAGAATGAGTCAGTTTCAAGTGAAGCTTTTGTAATACCGAGTAAGACTGGGCGTCCAACAGCTGGCTCATCACCATTCATTAACGCTTTCTTATTCGCATCTTTAAATTGGTGAATTTCAAGTAAGGCACCTGGTAAAACATCTGTATTACCAGACTCTGTGACACGTACTTTACGCAACATTTGACGTACCATGACCTCAACGTGCTTGTCGCCAATTTCCACCCCTTGCATACGGTATACTTTTTGCACCTCTTTAAGGAGATACGACTGAACACCGTCTACACCTTGGAACTTCAGTAACTCTTTTGGATCAATTGAACCTTCTGTGAGAGCTTCACCAGAAACAACCTCATCCCCAATTTCCACCTTCACGCGCGCACCGTAAGGAACGGTATACGTACGTGGTTCAATGATACCTTGAACAACAATTTCTTGTTTATCTTTTACTTCAGTAATATCTGTCACTGTACCTTCGATTTCACTGATGAGCGCTTGACCTTTCGGATTACGCGCTTCAAAGATCTCTTGGATACGCGGTAAACCTTGTGTGATATCACTACCCGCTACACCACCGGTGTGGAATGTACGCATTGTTAACTGTGTACCAGGCTCACCAATTGATTGAGCGGCGATAATACCAACAGCTTCCCCAACTTCAACCTCTTGACCCGTCGCAAGGTTACGTCCGTAACACTTCTTACACGCACCATGTTTCGTGTTACATGTAAAGACTGTACGAATAAGACTTCGTCGATACCAGCTTCGTCGATAAGACGGGCAGTATCCTCATTAATGACCTCATTCTTCTCAATCATTACCGCACCTGTTTCAGGATGTTTCACCGTCTCAAATGCTGTACGACCAATTAAACGGTCAATTAATGGCTCGATAATCTCGGTTCCTTCAGTAATCGCCTGCACCGGAAGACCACGGTCAGTGTGACAATCATCTTCACGGATAATGACATCTTGAGCAACATCAACGAGACGACGGGTTAAGTAACCAGAGTCGCTGTCTTCAGGGCGGTATCGGCAAGACCTTTACGCGCACCGTGAGTTGAAATAAAGTATTCTAAGACCGTTAAACCTTCACGGAAACTGGACTTAATCGGTAACTCGATAATACGACCAGCCGGGTTGGCCATCAGACCACGCATACCAGCAAGTTGCGTAAAGTTCGATGCGTTACCACGGGCACCAGAGTCACTCATCATAAAGATTGGGTTACGGTGGCTAAGTGATTTCATCAATTTCTCTTGAATAACATCTTTCGCTTGTGACCAGATAGAAATAACGCGTTCATAGCGTTCATCTTCTGTGATCAGACCACGACGGAATTGTTTCATAACTTTATCTACTTTCGTTTGTGCTTCTTCAAGGATTTCTTTCTTCTCTTCAAGTACAACGATGTCAGCAACACCTACAGTGATACCGGCTTTTGTAGAGTATTTGAAACCTAAGTCCTTCATACGGTCAAGCATCTTAGATGTTTCACTAATCTTGAATTTCTTAAACACTTCAGCAATGATATCCCCTAAGATCCCTTTCTTAAATGGTAAGATACGTTCACGCTTTTGAATTTCTTCTTTTACATTTGTCCCTTTTGGTACAAAGTAATGCGCAGGCGTTTCTACCTCTAAATTGTGCATCGTCGGTTCATTCATATATGGGAATGATGGTGGTAAGATTGAATTAAAGATTAATTTACCGACTGTCGTTAACAACAATTGGCTATTTTGCTCTTCAGTAAACCTTGGGTTATTGAGTGATGATGCTTGAACGGCAATACGCGTGTGTAAATGAACATAACCATTTTGATACGCAATCATCGCTTCATCCATATCTTTCACGATCAACCCTTCACCAATTGCTCCTTCACGTTCTAAGGTTAAGTAATAGTTACCTAATACCATATCCTGTGATGGTGTAACAACCGGCTTACCATCTTTCGGGTTAAGAATATTTTGTGCTGCTAGCATTAAAATGCGCGCTTCTGCCTGAGCTTCTGCCGATAACGGTACGTGAACAGCCATCTGGTCACCATCAAAGTCAGCGTTATACGCTGTACATACTAATGGGTGCAAACGAATCGCACGCCCCTCAACAAGGGTTGGCTCGAACGCTTGAATACCTAAACGGTGAAGCGTTGGGGCACGGTTTAGGAGTACTGGGTGTTCTCTAATAACATCCTCTAATACTTCCCAAATCTCATCATGCAGGCGTTCAATCTTACGTTTAGCTGATTTAATGTTGTGCGCAAGACCACGCTCAACGAGTTCTCTCATAATAAACGGCTTGAACAATTCAACCGCCATTTCTTTCGGTAAACCACACTGATACATCTTCAAGTTTGGTCCAACAACGATAACCGAACGACCTGAATAGTCGACACGTTTACCTAATAAGTTTTGACGGAAACGCCCTTGCTTACCTTTAAGCATATGGGATAGCGATTTTAACGGACGGTTACCTGGTCCAGTTACTGGACGGCCACGGCGACCATTGTCAATTAAGGCATCCACAGCTTCTTGAAGCATACGCTTCTCATTTTGTACAATAATCGTTGGTGCACCCAAATCTAATAGACGCTTCAAACGATTGTTACGGTTAATCACACGACGATATAAGTCGTTTAAGTCTGATGTCGCAAAACGTCCGCCATCAAGCTGAACCATTGGACGTAGTTCCGGCGGAATGATTGGCAAGACATCTAAAACCATCCATGAAGGATCATTACCAGAATGTCTAAACGCTTCAACGACTTCTAAACGTTTAATCGCACGCGTACGACGTTGACCTTGAGCTGATTTTAACTCTTCACGAAGCATATCTGCTTCTTTGTCTAAGTCTAAATCTTGTAAGATTTTTTTGACCGCTTCTGCGCCCATTTGCGCCTGGAAACTTTGTCCGTACTTATCACGGTACGCACGATATTCTCTTTCAGATAACAATTGTTTCTTTTCAAGTGCTGTATCACCAGCATCTGTCACTATATAAGCCGCAAAGTAAATAACTTCTTCAAGCGCACGCGGTGACATATCAAGGACAAGTCCCATACGACTCGGAATCCCTTTAAAGTACCAAATATGTGATACAGGTGCGGCGAGTTCAATGTGACCCATACGTTCACGACGTACTTTTGCCTTTGTGACTTCTACACCACAACGGTCACAAACAACACCTTTATAACGGACACGTTTGTACTTTCCACAGTGACATTCCCAGTCCTTCGTTGGACCGAAAATTCTCTCACAGAATAAACCATCTTTTTCTGGTTTTAACGTACGATAGTTAATCGTTTCTGGCTTTTTAACTTCCCCAAATGACCATGACCGAATTTTGTCTGGTGATGCCAAACCTATTTTCATAAATTCGAAATTATTTACATCTAGCAAGGGGTCTACCTCCCTTTTAGTATGTGGTAGCCTAGCGATGGCTAGGCCATTAAACAGTATCTAAACGACCTTACTTTTCTTCAAGTTCTAAATTAAATTGTTCTTGTGAGGTATCGTCCTCATCTTCAATGTCACGCAGTTCGATTTCTTGTTCGTCTGCTGACAACATCTTCACATCCATACCTAAACTCTGTAACTCTTTGATCAATACTTTGAATGATTCAGGGATACCTGGTTCAGGAATGTTTTCGCCCTTAACGATTGCTTCGTATGTTTTCACACGACCAACAACATCATCGGATTTTACTGTTAAAATCTCTTGCAATGTGTAAGCAGCACCATATGCTTCAAGTGCCCATACCTCCATCTCACCAAAACGCTGTCCACCGAACTGCGCTTTACCACCAAGTGGCTGTTGAGTAACAAGTGAATATGGACCGGTTGAACGGGCGTGAAGTTTATCATCAACCATGTGCGCGAGTTTGATCATATACATAACCCCAACAGATACACGGTTATCAAAAGCTTCACCTGAACGTCCATCATAAAGAATGGTTTTCGCATCACGTGACATACCAGCTTCTTCGATCGTCTCCCAGACATCTTCCTCTGTTGCCCCATCAAATACTGGCGTTGCTACATGAATACCGAGTTGACGTGCAGCCATACCCAGGTGTAACTCTAATACTTGTCCGATATTCATACGTGATGGTACCCCTAGTGGGTTAAGCATGATATCAACTGGTGTACCGTCTGGTAAGTAAGGCATATCTTCTTCTGGCAAGATACGTGAGATAACACCTTTGTTACCGTGACGCCCCGCCATCTTATCACCTTCGTGAATCTTACGCTTTTGAACGATGTAGACACGCACCAACTGGTTCACACCTGGTGGTAACTCATCGCCATCTTCACGGTTAAAGATTTTCACATCAAGGACAATACCGCCAGCACCGTGCGGAACACGTAGTGATGTATCACGGACTTCACGTGCTTTTTCACCGAAAATGGCATGGAGAAGGCGTTCCTCTGCTGAAAGTTCCGTCACACCTTTAGGTGTTACTTTACCAACAAGCAAGTCGCCGTCTTCTACTTCAGCCCCAACCCGGATAATCCCGCGTTCATCTAAGTCACGTAAGGCATCTTCACCAACGTTAGGAATATCACGTGTGATTTCTTCAGGTCCAAGCTTCGTATCACGTGCTTCTGATTCATATTCTTCAATATGAATTGACGTATAGACGTCGTCTTTTACAAGGCGCTCACTCATAATGATCGCATCCTCGTAGTTGTAACCATCCCAAGTCATAAACGCAACGAGGACGTTTTGACCTAGAGCTAATTCTCCGTCTTCCATTGAAGGACCATCCGCTAGGATTTCACCTTTTGTGACGCGGTCACCAACACTAACGATTGGACGTTGGTTATAACACGTTCCTTGATTAGAACGAATGAATTTTTGTAATTTATAGCGATCAACATCACCTTTAACTTCTTGTCCATCGACGACTGAAATACGTCTGACACGTACTTCTTTTGCTTCGACGCGTTCAACGATTCCCTCGTAACGCGCAACAACAGCAGCACCTGAGTCTTTACCAGATACGTATTCCATACCTGTACCAACAATAGGTGAGCGTGGTTGAATAAGTGGAACAGCCTGACGCTGCATGTTCGCACCCATAAGCGCACGGTTCGAGTCATCGTTTTCTAAGAACGGAATACATGCTGTCGCCGCAGATACAACCTGCTTAGGTGACACGTCCATGTAATCAATTTTTTCACGTACAACACTCTTGTTTTCACCGCGGAAACGAGAAATAACTTCTTCATCTAAGAAACTTCCATCTTCACCGAGGCGCGCATTCGCCTGAGCAACAACGTAGTTATCTTCTTCATCAGCGGTTAAATAATCATATTCTTCGGTTACTTTACCTGTTTCCGTATCAACACGGCGGTAAGGTGTTTCAATAAAGCCAAACTTGTTTACTTTCGCAAATGATGACAACGAGTTAATCAAGCCGATGTTTGGTCCCTCTGGCGTTTCAATTGGACACATACGCCCGTAGTGAGAGTAGTGAACGTCACGCACTTCAAAACCGGCACGTTCTCTCGTTAAACCACCAGGCCCTAAGGCAGACAAACGACGCTTATGCGTTAATTCAGCTAGTGGATTCGTTTGATCCATGAACTGTGATAACTGCGAGCTACCAAAGAACTCTTTAATTGAGGCAATAACCGGACGGATATTGATCAATTGTTGCGGTGTAATCGCAGATGTATCTTGGATTGACATTCTTTCACGTACTACACGTTCCATCCGTGATAAACCGATACGGAATTGGTTTTGTAAGAGCTCCCCAACATTACGCAGACGACGGTTACCTAAGTGGTCAATATCATCTGTTGAACCGACGGTATGCAAGATATTAAAGAAGTAGTTAATCGCCGCTAGAATATCTGCTGGTGCAATATGTTTCACGTCGTCTGGTACAATCGCATTACCGATGACGTTTAACGTACGCTCTCCTTCTGGGTCGGTTGGGTCAACAATCTTAATTTGTTGCAAGCGCACATCCTGATCAATGACGCCTTCTTCTGGTGTGACATACATATCACCTAAGCGGTCTTCTTCACGCTCAAGTAATGGTAACAATTTATTGAGTAAACGACGATCAATTGTCGCACCTTTTTCAGCGATGATTTCGCCTGTTTCAGGGTCCGCAATTGTTTCGGCTAATGTCTGGTTAAAGAGACGGTTTTTAATGTGTAGTTTCTTGTTCATCTTATAACGACCGACATGCGCTAAGTCATAGCGTTTTGGATCGAAGAAGCGTGATACAAGCAAACTTTTCGCATTCTCTACTGTTGGCGGTTCACCTGGGCGAAGACGCTCATAGATTTCAAGCAAGGCTTTTTCTGTTGTCTCTGTGTTATCTTTTTCTAATGTATTACGTAAATATTCATTATCTCCGATTAAATCAATGATGTCTTGATCTGTGCCGAAGCCTAATGCCCGTAATAGAACAGTAATTGGTAATTTACGTGTACGATCGATACGAACATGTACAACGTCTTTGGCGTCTGTTTCAAACTCAAGCCATGCCCCGCGGTTAGGAATAACCGTTGCACCGTAACCACGTTTACCATTCTTATCAATTTTATCGTGGTAGTATACACTTGGTGAACGAACAAGCTGAGAAACGATAACACGCTCCGCACCGTTAACAATAAATGTACCGGTATCTGTCATGAGTGGGAAATCACCCATAAAGACTTCTTGCTCTTTTACTTCACCTGTCTCGTTATTTAATAATCGGACTTTTACCCGAAGTGGCGCATTATACGTCACATCGCGCTCTTTTGATTCATCGACAGAATACTTTGGTTCACCCAAATTGTAATCGACAAACTCAAGTGATAGATTCCCTTGGAAATCTTCGATTGGAGAAATATCTTTAAACATTTCTCGTAAACCTTCGTCTAAGAACCATTGGTAAGAAGCTGTTTGAATCTCAATTAGATTCGGTAATTCAAGTACCTCATGAATTCGTGCGTAGCTTCTGCGCTGGCGGTGTCGTCCATACTGAACTAGTTGACCTGTCAACTGCTTCACCCCTCAAATCAAGAATAAAAAACAAAAAAGCTTAATCAAGAAAAATTTTGTTAAGCCCTATACCGCAAACTCATCTAACTGTCAACTATTGACTTATAGAATGAAATCGGTATAATTTAAGTCAGATAATACGTTCGGAAAAAACCAGAACGCCTACCCGTTAAATATTTATAGTAAACATCGCTTGCTGACGACTAAAGTCGCAAATCAACAACCGCTGTTTAGCGACGATACAACTAGTAGATTTCTGAGCATATAAAAATAAGGATTAGTTCTTGACTACTTTCATCAATGATGGTTAATCCTTGTCCTCTCTTTAACTCCATATCTACGCTACATATACATCATACACGTCCATTCATGTTCAAAACGATTAACTAAACATGAAAAACGTGCTATTGGCATTTTTCTATATTATCACAATAGGAACCGATAGTCAATTTTTTTGGGCCTATTTATCATTTTTTTACTGCTCGGAGAATATAATAACCTTTATTCTTTAGCACGACCTGAACATCTTGAGAGAATTCTTCAAGCTTTTTCATTGCTGACGGTGCGCCTTGTTTCTTTTGAATGACAACCACAGCGCGCCACCAGGCAACAAATGATCAAAACTTTCTTCTAACATAAGATGCACCGTTTGTTTTCCTGCTCGAATGGGCGGATTAGTCAAAATGGCCGCAAAGGCTTGATTCACATTTTCAAAACGATCGCTCGAATAAATGTTTACATTATCAACTTGATTCACTCGGGCATTTTCTTTCGCTAAAGCAATCGCACGTTCGTTCACATCAACTAAATGACAGACCCTTGTTCGATCAGCTTTAGCCAAACTCAACCCTATCGGCCCATAGCCACATCCTAAATCAAGATAATCCCCTTCAATTTCCGGCGCCTCGAAAGCATCAATTAAAGTTCTCGAACCAAAATCCACTTCATTTTCGAAAAACACCTGTATCACTTGTAAACGTAAACCGGTGACCTTTAAGCATGAATGCCCATGTTTTTGGGTCACTTTTTATTTGAGGATTATGTGTAAAGTATTGTTCTGACACGTGATCACCTACTTTTTTGTGGTTAACTTTAGTTGTAGTAACACTTGGAGGATGGATGGATGATTTAAACGAAAAATAAAAGCCCGCCTATAAAGACGAGCCCTTATTACTTCAGATAGTCAACAGACTATTTTAATTCTACAGATGCGCCTGCTTCTTCAAGTTTAGCTTTCATTTCTTCAGCTTCTTCTTTAGCAACGCCTTCTTTGATAGCGCCAGGAGCGTTATCTACTAAGTCTTTAGCGTCTTTAAGACCAAGACCAGTGATTTCACGTACTGCTTTAACAACTTTAATCTTAGAAGCGCCAGCGCTTTCTAATACTACGTCAAATTCAGTTTTTTCTTCAGCAGCTTCGCCACCTGCAGCACCTGCTACCGCTACTGGAGCAGCTGCAGTTACACCAAATTCTTCTTCAATTGCTTTAACTAAATCGTTTAATTCAAGAACAGTCATTTCTTTGATTGCTTCGATAATTTGTTCGTGAGACATGTTTGTTTCCTCCTAGAATTTTTTTGAGTTTTTTAAGCCCTTATTAGGCTACGACGCTATTAAGCACCTTGTTCTTCTTTTTGCTCGGCAACAGCTTTTGCTGCGTAAGCGAAGTTGCGCATTGGCGCTTGTAGTACGCTGAGTACCATTGAAAGTAGACCTTCGTAACTTGGTAAGTCTGCAAGTTCTTTGATCTGATCAACAGATGCAACATTACCTTGAATGACGCCACCTTTGATCTCCAATGCTTCATGAGTTTTCGCAAAGTTGTTTAATACTTTGGCTGGCGCTACGACATCTTCATTACTGAAGGCGATCGCAGTAGGTCCTACTAGCACTTCATTTAATTCTGAAAGTTCAGCTTCTTCAGCTGCACGACGAGACATTGTGTTTTTGTACACTTTGAATTCCACGCCAGCTTCACGTAGTTGTTTACGTAGTTCAGTAACTTCCGCTACATCAAGACCACGGTAATCAACTAAGATTGTTGATTCACTTTCACGAAGTTTTGTTGCGATTTCAGAAACAACCTGTTTCTTTTTCTCGATAACTTTTGACATTGTTCCACCTCCTACCAGAATTAAACATCATACCGATCCGCGTTCTTTTATTGAAATCAATAAAAAACCTCACGCCGAAAGTAGACGTGAGGGGAAATTGCGTGAATAGATAAGAGAACACCGTTCTCTTTATTCAACACCTCGGCAGGCTAATTAAGCTTACAAGCCCCTGCTGTCTACGGTATAACGTATTATTTTAACCTTATTGATTGTAACGAAACAATTAATAAAAGTCAAGTATTATTTTGCAAAGTTTGATGGGTCGATTTTAACACCAGGCCCATCGTTGATGTTACAGACACGTTCTTCATGTAGATACCTTTTGAAGATTGTGGCTTAGCTTTAACAATTGTGTTAGCAAGTGCGTTAAAGTTTTCAACAAGTTTCTCTAAATCAAATGACGCTTTACCAATTGGTACGTGTACGTTTGATTGACGATCCACACGGTATTCAACTTTACCTGCTTTAATTTCGTTAACAGCTTTTTCAACATCAAATGTTACTGTACCTGTTTTAGGGTTTGGCATAAGACCTTTAGGTCCTAATACACGACCAAGTTTACCAACTTCAGCCATCATGTCAGGTGTTGCTACGATCACGTCGAAGTCAAACCATCCTTGGTTAATTTTGTTGATAAGATCTTGTTCACCTACGTAATCTGCACCAGCTGCTTCAGCTTCTTTCGCTTTGTCACCTTTAGCAAATACTAAAACAGTTTGTGTTTTACCAGTTCCGTGCGGAAGTACCATCGCACTACGGATTTGTTGGTCAGCTTTCTTAGGATCGACACCTAAGCGGAATGCCGCTTCAACTGTTTCGTCGAAGTTAGCTGTTGCATTTTCTTTAACTAATTTAAGCGCTTCTTCTACATCATACAATTTTGTACGATCCACTAATTCCAAAGCCGCTTGTTGCTTTTTTGATTTTTTAGCCATTTTCATTTCCTCCTTGAATGTGGTTTTAACGGTTAAACCTCCCACTTAAAAAAGCGGACCTTACGCAACATGCGTAAGCACTAGTTGACTATGCCCCTAGCTTATCTGCCTACAAAAAGGTTGCGAAATGACTAACGCCATAAACGCAACCTTCTTCACAAATCATTACACGTATATTAGTCTTCGATAACGATACCCATACTACGTGCAGTACCTTCAACCATACGCATAGCTGCTTCAACATCTGCTGCGTTTAAATCAGGCATTTTTGTTTCAGCGATTTCTTTTACTTGATCGCGCTTCAACGTTGCAACTTTGTTGCGGTTTGGTTCACCTGATGCAGTTTCGATACCCGCTGCTTTCTTAAGCAATACAGCAGCCGGCGGAGTTTTTGTGATGAATGTAAATGAACGGTCTTCAAATACCGTAATTTCTACCGGAATAATCAATCCAGCTTGCTCTTGCGTACGAGCGTTGAATTCTTTACAGAATCCCATGATGTTAACACCTGCTTGACCTAATGCTGGTCCAACTGGTGGTGCTGGGTTTGCTTTGCCCGCTGGAATTTGAAGTTTTACTACTTTGATTACTTTTTTAGCCACGAGACACACCTCCTTAAGTCCGTGATGTGGTCACAGGGTTTGACCCCTCCCACTCAATTTCATATTCTATCTAACCTTATACTCGAGGCATATAAGAACATTAGAATTTTATCATGCTCATCAAAATAATGCAAGGGTCGAGTGAATAAAAATAAATAAAAATCTTAATCCATATGTTTGATTTGTTTGAAATCTAACTCAACCGGCGTTTCACGACCAAAGAGGTCGACAAGCACTTTCGCCTTCTGATGATCCATATCAAGTTCTTGCACAACCGCTTCACGACCTTCAAATGAACCATCGGTCACAGTCACTTGATCACCAATATTAAAATCAATCTCAATGACTGTTTCTTTCATACCCATGCGTTTTAGAATCGTTTCTGCTTCTTCAGGTAGTAATGGTGTCGGCTTTGAGCCTGAACCCGTTGAACCAACAAACCCTGTCACACCTGGTGTGTTTCTAACCACATACCAAGAATCATCCGTCATGATCATTTCAGCTAAGACATAGCCAGGGAAGACTTTTTTCATCGCGACTTTTTTCTTACCATCTTTGACTTCTGTTTCTTCATCTTCAGGTACGAGAATACGGAAAATCTTATCCTCCATGCCCATCGATGCTAAACGTTTTTCTAAGTTTGTCTTAACTTTATTTTCATACCCTGAATACGTATGAACAACATACCACTGTTTCTCCATCTTTTTTCCCTCCTTTTTAGTGTCTGACTTATTCTTTGTTTTATCTTAAACATAGCTACATCACAGTTGATGTCACTTGCCAAGTTTATTTTTCCCCAATTTAAAAAACCCGCATAAAGTGGACGGGTTTTTGACAGGTCAACATACATCTTTCTTAACGACATTACTAGTATAACATAAAAGATCATCTTCTACTCAAAAAATAGATTTAAAATTTGGGTAATACCTAAATCAACAACGACAAAGAATAGTGCGATAAAAGTAACAGTTGCCACAACTGTAATGGTGGAATTCGTTAATTCTTTACGTCTCGGCCAAGATACCTTTTTCATTTCGCGTGAAACATCTTTAAAAAATGATACAATTTTCACTAATGGTTCCTCCAAACTCGGTTGAATTGATCTTCGTACAGCTCGTTACTTCGTTTCACGATGTACGGTGTGTTTATTACACTTTTTGCAGAACTTCTTTAGTTCTAATCGTTCTGCCTCTTGTGTATGTTTATCTGAGTGATAATTTCGACTCAGGCATTCTGTACAAGCGAGTACAATTTTCTTTTTCATCGTGTTCACCCTCTAGTAAGATAGATTACTATCTTACTTAATGTAGCACCTTCATTCTTATGTGTCAACGCTCTCAAGGTAAATTATCAATCATAATAAGACAACAACATCTTCTAGATGACGCTCAAATTTTTTCTTAATCCGCTGCAAGGCGTTATCAATCGCCTTGACGTGACGGTCAAGCAACTCAGAGATTTCTTGATAACTTCGCCCATCTAAATAGAGCATTAATACTTCTCGCTCTAATTCACTCAAAACCGCGCCAAGTTTTTCTTCAACCACTTGATAGCGCTCACGACTAATCAACAATGCTTCAGGGTCAACGGTATCTTGTTGATTAGCAATGACATCAATCAAAGTCCGCTCAGAATCTTCATCAAAGACCGGCTTATCTAACGAGACATATGAATTAAGTGGTCCATGTTTCATTCGCGTAGCAGACTTAATTGCCGTAATAATTTGCCGCGTCACACAGACCTCCGCAAACGCTTTAAACGATGCTTCTTTATCCTGTTTATAATCACGAATTGCTTTATATAAACCTATCATGCCTTCTTGAATGAGATCATCATAATCCGCACCGACAAGAAAATAAGTGCTTGCTTTTGCACGGACAAAACCACGATATTTTCGAATTAAAAAGTCTAAGGCAGTCGAATCACCTTGTTGAACAGCGTCAATTAAACCTACGTCATCCATTTGTTTATAAGCAACTTGCTGACCGTTAAGCGTGTCATGAACTCGTTCAAAAGATTTCCCTCCTGCAATAAACACATAATAGAAATATTATACAGTAAGCGCTTCCTGTGCGTCAACAACTAGTTTAATCTTTGCCTCGGCGCATTTTTTCTAGCGTCTCCCAAGTCTTGAGATCAATGATAGGATTACGCGACGATTGTTTATTCTGATAGTCTTCCAAATCTTCTAAAATTTCTCGTTGAATATGTCCCACTTCTAACTTCAGCTCACGCGCACTTTTACGGTACGCTCCTTGTTGAAAGATGGTGCGTTGTTCAGCATAATCTGATGTCGCTACATACACTTTCGTCCTAACATTTTTTAATGATTTGACTAATCGTTCGATACATTCATCAGCGGTTTCTTTTTCTCTCGTATAAATCACTTCGACCCCGAATCGATCTTCATTCGAACCTAATCCTTTGACTTCATAAGCGTCAAACACAACAATCACCCGATAACCGCGATACGCTTTATACTCCGCCATCTTTTCAATCAACAATTTTCGCGCTTGATCAAGGTCTTTATCTCTTAGGCGACTGAGTTCATCCCAGTCGCCAATAATGTTATAACCATCAACCAGTAACACATCCATTACGCATCACCTAATAGATTCCTTTTTCTAAACACTTCATACATCAATAAGCTTGCCGCCACTGATGCATTCAGCGATGACACTTTCCCTGTCATCCCTAGTTTAATAGTCCAATCGCACTTTTCTCTGACTAAGCGGCTCATACCTTTCCCTTCGTTACCAATCACTAACGCCAGTGGCATATCACCTTCTAATTCACGGTAGTCTTTATCCGCTTCCGCTTCTGTACCAACAACCCAAACGTTGCGCTCTTTAAGCTCATCAATCGTTTTTGCGATATTTGTTACCCGAACAACCGGCACATACTCAATCGCACCCGCTGATGTTTTAGCGACCGTTGCAGTCAAACCAACAGCGCGGCGTTTAGGAATAATGACCCCATGACAACCAGACGCATCAGCCGTCCGTAAGATTGATCCTAAGTTATGCGGGTCTTCAATCTCATCTAATATCATAAAGAACGGGGCTTCCTCTCGTTCTTCTGCGACCTTGAATAAATCGTCTAATTCGTAATACCGATACGCCGCCACACTTGCGACAATTCCTTGGTGTTGCCCTTCAACAAGTTGATCAAGTTTTTTCTTTGGGACTTTTTTAACTATCACACCCGCTTCTTTAGCTAAACGCATTAATTGCTGGGTTGTTTTTGGATTTAATTGATCTTGAATAAATAATTTATTAATCGACCGGCCACTTTTTAATGCTTCTGTGACAGGGTTCTTTCCGATAATCCATTCATCATTCATGGTGTTTCACTTCCTTTTTCTATATAGTTGATTGCCGCTTCTACTAGCCACATCAATCGGTCATGATTCTCTAAAAAGTAATGATAACCGAGTAACGCTTCGAATGCCGTCGAATAACGGTACGTCATGACATCCGTATTTTTTGGTACCGAGCCAGACTTTGCATTACGCCCTCGTCTGACGACACCTTGTTCATCTTCGTCAAGTAACGATTGGTCAAGCCAATACCGCAAGACTTTCGCCTGTTGTTTTGCCTGAACAAACCTGACGGCTGATTTATGCAACGTGTTAACATTTACTTTGCCTTGACGGAGGAGATAATCACGAACATAGTACTCGTAAACAACATCCCCCATATAGCAAGGCTAAACTCTTCATCTGTAAAACATGTATTTTTTCCATTGCTTAACCCCGACGCAACGTGTGCCATTGGCCGTATCTTCTAAAATGATATTTTCTGCTTTTAATTGATCACGAATCTCATCAGCCCGGTTGAAATCCCGGTTTTTACGTGCTTCTTCCCGCTCAACTAACAATTGGTCAATCTCTTCATCAAGCAGTTCTTCCTCCGCTTCTATCTCTAACCCTAGTACGTCAAAGAAACGTTTCAGCATGTCAGCATAAGCTTCTAAATCAGCCGAAAGAACCACTTGTTTTGCTAAATACGTATTGATCACTTTAACCGCATCAAAAATAACTGCGATGGCGTTAGCCGTATTAAAGTCATCATCCATAGCCGCTTCAAACTTGCGCGTTAAATCGTCAATCTCTTTGGCAACAGATACTTTTCCACTTATTCCTGTGTCTGATCGCTCTATTAAACTTTTGACCGTATTTTCAATGCGCTTGAGCCCTTGTTCTGATTGCTTAATGAGCTCATGACTAAAATTAATTGGGCTGCGGTAATGCACACTCAGCATAAAGAAACGTAACAACACACCCGAATACTGATCAATCAACTCGCGCGCTAACACGACATTGCCAATTGATTTCGACATTTTCTCGTTATCAATATTAATATACCCGTTATGCATCCAGTAATGGCTAAATGGATGACCATTACATGCTTCTGATTGGGCGATTTCATTCTCATGGTGCGGAAACGTTAAGTCTTGTCCACCCGCATGAATATCAATGGTCTCTCCTAAGTGCTCTTTTGCCATCGCTGAACATTCAATATGCCAACCTGGACGCCCATGTCCAAATGGGCTTTCCCAGTAAGCTTCGTCCGGCTTTGCCTTCTTCCATAGCGCAAAGTCAATCGGATCTTCTTTTCGCTCGTCTACTTCCACACGCGCACCGCTCTGTAAATCATCTAGCGACTGATGGCTAAGCTTTCCATATGCTTCAAACTTACGCGCTCTAAAATACACATCACCTTCAGATTCATAAGCAAATCCTTTATCAATCAGCGTCTGAATAAAAGTAATAATCTCATCCATTGACTCCGTCACACGTGGATACACCGTCGCTTCTCTCACCCCTAAACGAGTCACATCTTCTTGGTAGGCGGCGATGTATCGATCACTTAATTGTTTTAAATCCATGCCTTCTTCTTTTGCGGCACGAATGATTTTATCGTCGACATCGGTAAAGTTTAAAACGTAGGTCACCCGATACCCGCGGTACTCTAAATAACGTCTTACTGTATCAAATACAATCGCGGGTCTTGCGTTACCAATATGAATATAGTTATACACTGTTGGTCCACAGACGTACATGCTTACTTTATCTGTTTCAATCGAGTTAAATATTTCTTTTTGACGCGTGAGTGTATTATATAATCGCAGTGTCATGGCTTCTTCTTCTCCTTTAACTCCTGTAGTTCTTGTTTTAACTGACGGACTTCATCTTTTAATTCCTCTAAGCAATCATCTACTGGGTCAGGCAATTTATTATGCTGCAAGTCGCGTTTGATTTTCTTACCATTTTGCATCACGACATGTCCCGGGATACCAACAACGGTTGAATAATCTGGCACATCTTTTAATACAACCGAGCCAGCCCCAATTTTAGACTCTTCACCAATCGTAATTGCCCCAAGCACTTTCGCACCAGATGCTACTAATACATGGTTCTTTAACGTCGGATGGCGTTTACCTTTTTCTTTGCCCGTTCCACCTAATGTGACGCCTTGATAGATCGTGACATTGTCACCAATCTCACACGTCTCACCAATCACAACACCCATCCCATGGTCAATAAAGAAACGACGACCAATTTTAGCACCTGGATGAATTTCTACCCCGGTAAAAAACCGACTAATTTGTGAGATGACACGCGCAATAAAGAAAAACTTCTTCCGGTAAAAAATATGGGCAAGTCGATGTGACCAAACTGCGTGTAGGCCGGCATACGTTAAAATCACTTCTACATAAGACCGGGCGGCTGGATCTTGATCAAAAATCACATCCACATCTTCTTTTAATTGTTTGAAAAAACGCATCAATCCATCACCTCTATTTCTGCTTTAACGTAATACAAAAAACGTCTCTGTGACAAATAGGCACAGAGACGCTCCTTTAGCGTGGTTCCACTCTGTTTAGGTTTTAAACCCCAAACTCATTCGTTGATAACGGTCAATCTGACCGCTCTAGCCTACTCCA
Organism: Halolactibacillus sp. JCM 19043; assembly: GCF_001310395.1. Classification (NCBI taxonomy): domain Bacteria; kingdom Bacillati; phylum Bacillota; class Bacilli; order Caryophanales; family Bacillaceae; genus Halolactibacillus; species Halolactibacillus sp. JCM 19043. Next base: position 18,125 of record NZ_BAXD01000015.1, on the reverse strand, counting down.
ATGTTCAACTAAAGACTCCGAGGGGCAACGTCAAGCAATAGCAACCCGTCACTTCCAGCCTTGGTGACGTTCTCTAGTCGTTACTTTCTTTGCTTTTCGATTCCTCATCTACGCGATTTATTTATTCTTTTGATAGTCTATTCTTCTACATCTTGATGTAGTACTTGACGTAAACGTGTGGATACAACATCTAGCCCTAATAAGGCAATCGCTTGTGGTAGTTCAGGTCCATGCATCTGACCTGTTGTCGCGACACGGATTGGCATAAAGAGGCCTTTTCCTTTTACACCGGTTGCTTTTTGTGTATGTTTGATTGCTTTTTTAATTTCCGCTGCTTCAAACGACTCTAAAGCAACAAGTTCGGTTAAGAAATGACTAAGGACGATTGAAACATCCTCACCCGAAAGAATCTCTTCTTCTTTTTCACCGTGACTGATTTCTTCTTGGAAGAACAGTTCAGTTAGTTCGACAATTTCTTGACCGTAGCTTAACTGATCTTTATACAGTAAAATAACTGCCTCCGCCCAGCTTCTTTCATCCGCTGTCATATCTTCTGTTAATTTACCTGCGGCAATAAGATGTGGCATCGCAAGGTCGATAACCTCTTGTTCTGATAGTTGCTTAATATATTGATTGTTCATCCATTTTAATTTAACCGGATCAAAAATGGCCGGTGATGTTGATAAGCGTTTCGCATCAAACATCTCAATAAATTGTGCTTGAGTGAAGATTTCTTCTTCACCTACTGGCGACCAACCGAGTAAGGCGATAAAATTAAACATCGCTTCTGGCAAGTAGCCTAAGTTTTTATACTGTTCGATGAACTGTAAAATATGTTGATCACGTTTAGATAACTTTTTACGGTCTTCATTTAGAATCAAGTCATATGACCGTAACGCGGTGCTTCCCAACCAAACGCATCAAAAACCATCATCTGTTTCGGTGTATTAGAAATATGTTCTTCGCCGCGTAGGACGTGAGAAATGGCCATTAAGTGATCATCGATTACGACCGCAAAGTTATACGTTGGTACGCCATCTTTTTTCACGATAACCCAATCACCAAAGTCACTTGATTGGAAGGTAATATCTCCACGTACCATGTCATCAAAGGTATAGGTTGTCTCTTCTGGCACACGGAAGCGAATACTATATGAACGACCTTCCGCTTCAAACGCTTTGATTTGATCATCCGTTAAATCTCGGTGCGCACCTGAATACTTCGGCACTTCTCCGTTGGCGCGTTGTGCTTCTCGTTCTTTTTCTAATTCTTCTTCTGTCATATAACATTTATATGCAAGACCACGGTCAAGTAAGTCCTCTACATATTTATTATAAAGATCTAACCGTTCCATTTGACGATAAGGACCGTATTCGCCGCCGATATCTGCCCCTTCATCCCACGTAAGACCTAACCATTTTAAATAATTTAACTGACTTTCTTCTCCGCCCTCTACATTACGCTTTTGGTCAGTATCTTCCGTACGGATAATGAATTTCCCGCCTTGGTTTTTCGTAAATAAGTAATTAAATAGTGCCGTTCTTGCATTTCCAATGTGTAAGTGCCCCGTTGGACTTGGAGCATAACGTACACGCACGTCGTTTGTCATTTTTGTATGTTCCCCTTTCATCGTTTCCACATATCTTTATTTATTTTATCACTTTTTCTCGTGCTTTGCCTTAAATATGCGCGATTTCTCTTATTTAAGGTCACAAAGAAAAGTGATAACGATCGTTATCACTTCACTCTTCTTTATTGTTATACCTTTTTTATTGAACTTTTTCAAGTGCTTTTGGCTTCGCGAAAATCATACGCCCTGCCGATGTTTGTAAGACACTTGTAATTAAAACGTCAATCGTTTGATGGATATAATTGCGTCCTTCTTCTACGACAATCATCGTGCCGTCATCTAAGTACGCTACCCCTTGATTTTGTTCTTTTCCGTCTTTAATCACTTGAACGACGAGCTCTTCACCCGGTAACACCACTGGTTTCACCGCATTAGCTAAGTCGTTAATATTTAAAACAGGCACATTTTGAAACTCACACACTTTATTTAAGTTAAAGTCGTTCGTGACGACAATCCCGTCCATCACTTTTGCGAGTTTCACCAGTTTACTATCGACTTCTTGAATCTCTTCAAAGTCACCGTCATACATCTCAACATCAACATCAATCTCTTTTTGTAGACGATTTAAAACGTCTAATCCACGACGCCCGCGATTACGTTTTAGAGCATCAGATGAATCTGCGATATGTTGTAATTCCTCTAACACAAACATCGGAATAATAAGCGTACCTTCTAAAAAGGCTGTCTGACAAATATCCGCAATCCGTCCGTCAATAATCACTGACGTATCGAGTAATTTTGGTTTCACGCTTGGTTTTTTGTTTTCTTCGTCTTTATTATCAGTTTTTTGGTCTTTATCTTTTCTCTGGATTAGGAATAAAAATTCATCCCGGCGTCTAAAGCCGACTTGGAAGCCTAAATATCCGAGTAAGGCCGTCACGAATAACGGACCCACTTGAGATATCACGAGAACATCAAAGTCTTGAATTGGCTGGGAAATAAAATACGCAATGACTAGTCCGAAAATTAATCCAAAACCTCCGAAAAACAAATTGGTTAACGGTGCTTTCATCAGCACCTCCTCAAACCATTGAATAAACTCTACGATGTGGTCAACAAACCAAAAAGATAATAAATATAAAATAAGTGCACCTAAGACGAGACCTACATACGGAGCAATATACATCCGGTCAATAAAACTACCATCTAATAACTCAACAGCATTGACAAACGCCGGAAAGTATAAAAACCCAATCGTTCCCCCAGTGACCAGTATAAACAATTGCACAAATCTTTTTAGCACCACATTCACCCCCTTATACATAATTGTCTGACACATGCAGTCTGGTCAGCTTTTCAATATTTTAATCATCAAGATGAGAAAAATCATACTGATTCATTTTAAAATCATCACTCGTTTAATGTTGCTTTTAACGCTTGTTGGATTGACTCAACACCGATCACTTCAATATCACCTTTTACTACTAAGTCATCGACATTTCGTTTTGGAATGATCGCCCGCTTAAACCCAAGTTTAGCGGCTTCTTGGACGCGTTGTTCCATCCGTGATACCCGGCGGATTTCTCCCGTTAAACCAACCTCTCCAATGAGCACATCATGTGCGCGGCATGGCTTATTCTTAAAACTCGAGGCAATGCTAATAGCAACAGCTAAGTCAATCGCGGGCTCATCTAGTTTCACACCACCCGCTACTTTAACATACGCATCTTGATTTTGCATCATCAGACCGACACGTTTTTCTAGCACCGCCATCAATAACGGTACCCGGTTATGGTCAATCCCGGTTGCCATACGGCGCGGATTACCAAAACTTGTCGGTGAAATCAGCGACTGAATTTCAACAAGGACCGGACGCGTTCCTTCCATTGACGCGACAACACAAGAGCCCGCAACGCCTTCTGAACGTTCTTCTAAAAAGATTTCAGACGGATTCATGACTTCTTTTAATCCTTCTTCTTTCATTTCAAAAATACCCATCTCATTCGTACTACCAAAACGATTTTTCACCCCGCGTAAAATACGGAAACTGTGGTGACGCTCGCCTTCGAAGTATAAAACAACATCGACCATATGCTCAAGCATTCTGGGACCAGCAATGGCCCCTTCTTTTGTTACGTGGCCGACAATAAAAATCGGGACGTGTTTCGTTTTAGCAATGCGCATCAGTTCACTCGTGCATTCTCTTACTTGTGAGACACTGCCGGGTGCACTGGTGACTTCATCTTTAAAAATCGTTTGTATCGAATCAATGACGATAAAGTCCGGTGACAGTTGTTCAATTTGCGCCTTAATTAAATTCAAGTTCGTCTCGGATAACACATACAGCTCATCACTCATTGCCCCGAGCGATCGGCCCTTAGTTTTGTTTGACGCGTCGATTCCTCACCTGAAATATATAACACGGTAACTTTTTTATCTGCGAGTTGTTGCGAGATTTGTAGCAGCAGGGTCGATTTTCCAATACCTGGATCTCCGCCAATTAAGACGAGTGATCCCGGCACAACACCGCCACCTAATACGCGGTTAAACTCTGGCATTTGAGTTAATATTCTTGCCTCATCTTTCGTTTCGATCGAGGTGATTTTTTCTGGTTTTTGACTAGTATTTGAACCAATCCCAGTATGTTTCGGTGATGATGTGACCACCATTTCCTCTACTAATGTATTCCATTGTTGGCAACTTGGACATTTCCCCATCCATTTTGCACTTTCATATCCACATTCTTGACAGACAAATCGTGTTTTTGACTTTGCCATACACTCACCTCTTATTTGTTATTATACATGAAATCCCGCCCGCCATGGTTACAAACCGATAAATTAATTGTGTAAAAAAGATGGAATTTTCCCTGATTATTTTTAGGGATGCGATAATTAAAAAACTGTAACATAGCTCCATATGTATAAAAAGACCGTAAACAAACAAAAAAGACACCTATTTTAAGGTGCCTGTCACATCATTATTGCTTAACGAGGTTTTCACGCCTTCTTAATTCTCTACGTAAGATCTTTCCGCTAATTTGTGTTTTCGGTAAGTCATCGAGCACATCGATTTCTTTTGGCGCACTATGGAATGAGAGCTGATGCTTTACGAACGTTTTAATCTCCTCAATCAATCCCTCCGTCTCGGTGAAGTGATCGTTTAATGTAATAAAGGCTTTCACAATCTCACCGCTAAGCTTATCTGGTTTTCCAATCACCCCCGCTTCTTTGACTGCCGGATGTTTGACTAGGGCGCTTTCTACTTCAAATGGACCAATTCTCTCGCCACGAGCATTGATCATATCATCGACTCGACCGGAAAAGAAAATATAGCTGTCTTCATCTTGGTAACATAAATCACCCGATAAATAATAGCCTGATAGATTAAAATATTGATTGAACTTAGCGTTATTTTGCCAAATTGCGTGCATCAGTCCTGGCCATGGGGCTTTTACCGCCAATTGACCGACAGTCCCGCGAGGGACTTCTTTGCCGTCATCATCCAGGATTTTAACGATAATTCCTGGGAAAGCCCGTCCCATTGAACCAGGTTTAATCACTTCAGATGGGAAGTTAACAACAATATGTCCGCCCGTTTCTGTCATCCACCACGTATCATGAATTCGCACATCAAAGACGTCTTTAGCCCACGTGATAACTTCTGGATTAAGTGGTTCACCGACGCTTAACACATGTCTTAATGAATCCAGTTGAAATGATTGATAGACATCACCAGCCGACTTTAATAACCGAAAAGCCGTTGGGGCACTATATAAGACCGTTACCTTTAACCGTTCAATCACATGGTACCATGCCTTCGCATCGAATCGGCCAGCTTGCACAACAATCGTTGCGGCATTCAACCACGGCGCAAATAAGCCGTAGACACTCCCTGTTACCCAACCAGGATGTGACGTACACCAATAGATGTCATCTGGTTTTAAGTCAAGTACCCAATGACCTGATAACTGGTGATGAAGGTAAGCTCGGTGAGCATGAATCACTCCTTTTGGTTGTCCTGTTGACCCGCTTGTATAATGCATGAGAAACGGAGTATCTGGTGCTGCCCAGTAGACATATTCATCTTCTACCGTTAAGTCAATAAGGTCTTCTTCATATAAGACGTCCGTCACTGACGGAACAGCCCGAAGATCTATCCGTGACATAAAGGCGTTTGTCGTTATTAAGACACTACCTCTACTATCATTGATGCGCTCATGCAAGGCATCGGTCATAAACCCTTCAAAGAGAGGGACCGCAATGGCACCGATTTTAATGGCCGCAAGCATCGCAAAATAGTTGGTTGGATTTTTCGGTAAGAAGATATACACCCTTTCTCCTACTTTCACCTTACGCTGCCTTAAAACGTGCACAAGCTGGTCTACCCGCTGCTTAACTTCACGAAAGGTGTAGGACACCACTTCTTCTCCATCCACGTAGTGAAGGGCTATTTTATCCCCTATGCCGCTTCTGACATGTTGGTCCACACAAAGATCAGCCACATTTATCTTTTCTATTTTATGTGCTTCTTGATAATCAGAAAAATCAAATGAGTGATACGTCTTCTCGTAATCAGTTAAGTTATAGTTTCCTGGTTGCGCTAATAAAACCATTGTCATCCCCCATTGTGTCATTGATTACTACACGTGTAATATTGTTAAGATCTCTTTTTTCACTTGTTGCAAATCTTGACTTGTCCGCGTCCGTTGACGCGGGCTATTTATATCAATGATGTCTTTAATCATTCCCGGTTGACTAGATAAAACGACAATACGATCCGCAAGGTAAAGGGCTTCATCGATGTCATGCGTCACCATCACCATCGTCGTATTATATTTGGCCTGTATTTTCAGTAATAAGTCTTGTAGCTCGAGCTTCGTAAAGTGATCGAGGGCACTAAATGGCTCATCTAACAGTAACACCTCCGGGTCGCAAACAAGTGAACGCGCAATCGCGGCCCGTTGGCTCATTCCCCCTGAGAGCGCTTTTGGATAGAGCTTTTCTTTACCCGTAAGACCGACATACTCAATAAAGCGATTGACCCGGTTGAGTGTCTCTTGTTCATGGTCTTTTAATCCAAAGCGAATATTTTCTAATACAGTTAGCCACGGTAAGAGCCGTGACTCTTGAAAAATAATGCCAATCTCTTCCCTCACGCCCGTGAGCGGGGTAGCGTTATAAGAAACGGTGCCTTCATAATCTAAATCGAGACCGGATAACGTTCTTAATAACGTACTTTTACCACAGCCACTTTTTCCGAGTAAGCAGACAAATTCACCGTTTTGAACCTTAAGATCAATATCTTTAATGGCCGTCATACCATTAAATGTACGGGTGAGGCGATCAACGGTTAAGCTCATTTACTTCTCCCCCTTATTTCTGTGTCTTGCCAGTGAAGCAACCTTTGTTCTACAAGCTTTAGGCCGCCATCGGTTACTTTACCGATGATTGCAAATAAAATAATGCTGACTAGAATCGTATCGGGTTGTAGGGTGTTTTGTCCTAAGACAAGCAAGTAGCCTAATCCTTCACTTGCCCCCATCAGTTCTGCCGCAACGACAAACATAAAGCCAAGACCGAGACCGGTTCTGATGCCAGTAAAGAAGGACGGTAAGACGGCAGGTAAAATAATCTTCGTGATTTGACTACGCTTTGATAAGCCAAACACTTTACCGACTTCAAGCCATTTTCTATCGACGGTGACAATACCGGCGAGTAAATTTAAATACACTGGGAAAAAGACCCCAACCGCAATCATCGTCACTTTTGACGTTTCCCCAATCCCCATCCATAGAATAAATAGCGGTACCCAAGCGAGCGAAGGAATCTGTCTGAGCGCTTGGATAGTTGGATCAATGAACTTTTCAAGTAATGGCCAGAAACCAACAAGGACACTTAAGATAACGGCCGCTCCGGTCCCAAATACAAATCCGATTGTGACACGTGTGAACGTCGCTACGATATGTGGTAAGAGTTCACCACTTTGATACAATGCGATGCCTTTAAATAGAACAGCACTCGGTGCGGGAAGTTGGTAACTTTCAAAGACTCCGATTTGACTGAGCACTTCCCATATTAAGATGATGATCACTGGAAACACACTGCTAATCATCAGTCGTTTAATGAGGGGTGTTACACCGATTTTGTTTAGTTGAATAGTCGGATATATAGATTGATTCACCTCTTTTGCCATAAATTCTCCTCCCTAGTTGATAACGTCTTCTGCGATACTTGGATGAATTAAGCTGTGAACGACTTCCTCTAAGTCATGTTCTTCATCAATGACTTCGCCTGCCTGCAAGACTTTACCCGCTTCAATAATATGTGCGATATGCGTATCACTAGGTACGGGCTCAGAAAAGTCATTCCGTTCAAGTTGACGGGCGGCAACTTCTTTTGAGATATCAGCTTTCTCACTTATCAGTTCAATCGCTTCTGCTTCATTTTCGATAATCCATGTTCTTGCTTTTTCATATAGGCCAATCACTTCCGCTACATAATCTGGATACGCTTCTAAGAAGTCACTGCGCACATTAAGGAAGCCATACGTATTAAAGTCCGGTTCTCTAAAGAACAATTCCGCTTGTTGGTCGAGTTCTAACTTGGCCATATGCGGATCAAGTCCAGCCCATGCATCGACTTGGTTTTGTGATAAACTTACTGCCCCGTCCCCGTGTTGGAGGTTGACAAGCTCAATATCACTTGCGGTTAACCCGTATTCATCGAGGGCGCGTAGTAAGAAAATATACGGGTCTGTTCCAATCGTTGCGGCGACTTTCTTTCCTTTTAAATCTTCGACTGACTGGATCTCACTGTCTTTATTCGTAACAAGAGCGGTCCACTCTGGTTTTGAGTAAATATATACTGTTTCTATGGGTGACCCATTTGTTTTTGAAATAAGAGCGGCAGCACCAGCGGTTGAACCAAAGTCCACACTGTTAGAATTTAAAAACTCTAATGCCTTATTACTGCCTTGACTGAAGGCCCATTCCACTTCAATGCCTTCTTCCTCAAACAACTCTTCCGCCCAACCAAATTCATGTAAGACTAAACTCGTCGGTGAATAGTGCGCATAATCTAAACGGATTTTTTCTGGTGTTCCTTCACCTGCTTCTGACTGATTACATCCAACCAGTGTCAGTGTTAATAAGATAAGTCCAACAACAATAATTTTTTTCATTACCTATCGTCCCCTTTATTTGGTTAATTTTGATTATTTCTGTTCTTTTAGTCTATACGCTAGCTTGACGTCAAATTTCACATTGGTAAGTCACAACCGAACCTCGAAGGCGCTGGGCTTCTTTAAAAGTACAACGGTTATGAACAACCTCTAACCCGGCTTGTTTAGCGATGTGACACGCCTCGTCATTCACAACACCTTCTTGGAGCCAAAACACTTTCGGTTTTACTTGGATAGCTTCTTTCGCAATACCAACGGCCGCTTCTGGCGCGCGGAAGACTTGAACAATATCTATCGCTTCTGGCACACTTTGAAGATCCGGATAGGATATTTCACCTAAAATCGCCGTTTCTCGTGGATTGACCGGGATGATTTTATAGCCGAGTCGCTGCATTTTCTCCGCTAAACGATAACTCGGTCGCTCCTTTTTACCGCTTAAGCCTACAACCGCAATCGTTTTAGGCTTTACTTCTCCTTTCTCTGTCTTATGACTCGATGATAATGACCACTGGATGACCGCTTCATCATTAATTTTAATCGATCGCGGTCCATCTAATTCAATCCCGGTGGCAATTGTTAGAGCACGGTCTAAATCATGAATTAAGTCATCAATATGTTCGAGACCGACTGAGAGACGAATCAAGTCGTCTGTGACCCCGGTTTGTTTCAGTTCTTCTGTTGATAACTGTTGGTGCGTCGTGGAAGCAGGATGAATAATCAGTGATTTCGCATCGCCAACATTAGCAACATGTGACCATAAACTCACCGCTTCAATGACCGCTTTCCCTTCCTCTCGTCCGCCTTTAATGCCAAAGGTAATAATGGAGCCAAAACCATTATTCAGACGTTTTCTCGCTGCCACGTGAGATGGATGAGACGGGAGACCCGGGTAATTCACCCAATCAATCGCGGGATGTTTGTCTAAATAAGTGGCTAACTTTAATGCGTTCTGATTGTGGCGCTCCACTCGGAGGTGTAACGTTTCTAATCCTTGCAGTAAGCGAAAAGCCGAATCAGGACTTAAACACGCACCGAAGTCTCTTAAGAGTTGTACCCTTAATTTAACCGAGAAGGCAAGTCCACCAAACTCATTCGCATACCGAATATTGTTGTAACTTGGGTCAGGCTCGGTGAAGCCTTTAAATTTGTCCTGTTGCCACTTAAAGCGTCCCCCATCAACGACAATGCCACCCACCGTTGTTCCATGTCCACCAATCCACTTCGTCGCTGAGTGAATCACGATATCGGCGCCCTTTTCAATTGGCTTAATTAAGTAAGGTGTCGCAAAGGTGTTATCAATAATTAAAGGGATTTGATAGCGATGAGCAATCTCACTGACACCTTCTACATCAAAGACATCTAAACTTGGATTGCCAATAATCTCACCGAAAATCGCTTTGGTCTGGTCATTAATCGCTGCTTCAAATCCCACTAAATCATTTGGTTCAACAAAACGCACCGTAATTCCATAACGTTTTAACGTTGTTTTAAATAAATTGTATGTCCCACCATACAGATTAATTGCTGCGACAATCTCATCACCTGATTCACACAAATTAAGAATTGTTAAGGTAATGGCCGCCATACCAGATGACGTCGCCACAGCGGCAACACCACCTTCTAGTAAGGCGACTCTTTTTTCAAAAGCATCGACCGTTGGGTTGCCAATGCGGGAGTAAATATGACCGGTTTCTTCTAAGCTAAACAGTCTTTCGGCATGGGTTGTGTCTTGAAAAACAAAAGATGTGGATTGATAAATGGGGATCGCCCGCGCGCCAGTCGTTGGATCAGGCGCTGTCCCTCCGTGTAAAGATAGTGTGTCAAGTTGATACGTATCTTGATTTGTCATCTGTCATTCTCCTCTTCGCATATTTTTTAAATGAAGACAAAAAATTGTTATACCTAAGGGCTAAAACAATAAAAAAATGCCCTTTAAGCAGCTTGGATGCTTAAAGGACACGTCCTTAATAGAACTCATCATCCAAAGCAGTTACTGCTTTGCTGGTAGGGGCACCTTAGCATAAGCCAGGTTGCCGTGAAGTCGTAGAGCCAGATCTCTCGTTCACTCTTGATAATTGTTTATAAAATTTTGAATAAACTGATTATAACACAAAACACCAACGTGTCTAGTCTGTTTTAAAAGTTTTTTTGTTGAGTAATTAAAAAAAGAGCTCAATCACTTGTTTTAACAAATGATTGAGCTTAACACTTCCTTAACTGTTTAAAATAATGAACTTACCTTTACTGTTGAGACCAATCCGGGTTGTTTCACCTTTTTTAATCTCTTCCCGAAGTAAAGCTTCTGAAAGCAGATCTTCGATATTTTTTTGAATCGAACGACGAAGTGGTCTCGCGCCGTATTCTGGATCAAAACCTTCTTCTGCAATTTTTTCAATCGCCTTTTCAGACATCGTAAAGTCTAAGTCTTGTTCGTTTAGACGTTTTTTCAATTGATCCAACATTAATGTCACAATATCTTTCATATGTTTCTTCTCAAGTGAGTGGAAGACAATCGTTTCATCAATTCGGTTTAAGAACTCTGGACGGAACGCTTTCTTTAAAGCGTCGGTCACTTTTGATTTCATATCTTTATAATCACGCGTTTCATCTTCTAAGTTAAAACCAACAAATTTGTTTTGTTTTAACTCACTGGCACCAACATTAGATGTCATAATCAGCACCGTATTTCTAAAGTCAATCAGACGACCTTTAGAGTCAGTTAACCGTCCATCTTCTAATACTTGAAGTAGAATGTTAAAGACTTCTGGGTGCGCTTTTTCAATCTCATCCAATAACACGACCGAGTAAGGCTTACGACGAACTTTTTCTGTCAGTTGACCGCCCTCTTCATATCCGACATAACCTGGAGGTGAACCAACAAGACGTGACGTATTATGTTTTTCCATATACTCACTCATATCAATGCGAATCATCGCATCCTCATCACCAAACATCGCTTCAGCTAAGGCGCGTGCCAGTTCCGTTTTACCGACACCCGTTGGTCCAAGGAAAATAAATGAGCCAATTGGACGTTTCGGGTCTTTCAGTCCTGCACGTGCGCGACGAATCGCTTTTGATACGGCATCGACCGCTTCTTCTTGACCAATCACACGGCCGTGTAACGTTTGTTCTAAGCTTAAGAGACGGTCGCTTTCATCTTTTGTCAATGATTTGACTGGGACGCCTGTCCACGTTGAGACAACTGTCGCAATATCGTCTGTCACAACTTCTGAATCTACTTGCCCTTGTTTTTCTTTCCACTTACCTTTTGTTTCTTCTAATTCCTGACGCAGTTTTTGTTCCGCATCTCTAAATGAGGCCGCTTTTTCAAACTCTTGTGATTGGACTGCCGCATCTTTTTCTTTTTTAGCCTCTTCTAAACGTTGTTCCAACTCTTTTAAGTTAGGTGGTGCGGTATATGAGCGAAGTCTTACACGTGACCCAGCTTCATCAATCAAATCAATCGCTTTATCCGGCAAGAACCGGTCGGTAATATAACGGTTCGATAAGTTAACCGCCGCGTCAATCGCTTCATCCGTAATCGTCACACGGTGGTGCGCTTCATAACGATCGCGTAAACCTTTTAAGATTTGAATGGACTCTTCTACTGTCGGTTCATCGACTTGAATCGGTTGGAAACGCCGTTCTAAGGCAGCATCTTTTTCGATATGCTTACGATATTCATCTAATGTTGTGGCACCAATGCATTGGAGTTCACCCCTGGCAAGAGACGGTTTTAAGATATTTGAAGCATCAATCGCTCCTTCAGCACCACCAGCACCAACAAGTGTATGCAGCTCATCAATGAATAAGAGGACATTTCCTGCTTGACGGATTTCTTCCATGACTTTTTTCAAGCGATCTTCAAATTCCCCGCGGTATTTTGTACCCGCTACTACTGTTCCCATATCTAGTGTCATGACGCGTTTGTCACGTAACAACTCCGGAACATCATTGGAGACAATCTTCTGTGCTAAACCTTCTGCGATAGCGGTTTTACCGACACCCGGTTCCCCGATCAGCACCGGATTATTCTTAGTTCGACGGCTTAGTACTTGAATGACGCGCTCAATTTCTTTTTCGCGGCCAATAACCGGATCAATATGACCTTCTTTAGCGATCACCGTTAAGTCACGAGCTAAGGAATCTAATGTCGGTGTTTCAGCCGTATTATTTTGTGATTGACGGCCGTTGCCTTTACGATTTGATTCAGAAGCACCGAGTAATTGTAAGACTTGTTGACGAGCGCGGTTGAGACTCACATCTAGATTACGTAGTACACGTGAGGCGACACCTTCATCTTCTCTAATCAAACCAAGTAAGATATGTTCTGTCCCAACATAGCTGTGGCCAAGTTTACGGGCTTCATCCATTGATAACTCAATGACTTTCTTTGCACGCGGTGTATAGTGAATCGTTTGGGATTGTTTTTGTCCTGTACCGATTAAAATCTCAACCTCTTCTTGAATATCTTCAAACTTCAGACCAAGAGATGTTAAAGCTTTTGCCGCAATCCCGTCGCCTTCTTTAATGAGTCCGAGTAAAATATGTTCTGTTCCTATATTCGTATGTCCTAAGCGAATCGCTTCTTCTTGCGATAGCGCAAGGACTTTTTGGGCGCGTTCAGTAAATCGTCCAAACATCATCATTGTTTCCTCCTTTAGTGATCTTTCTCTAACGTTAACCGTTCACGAATCATTGTCGCCCGTTTCTGGTCACGTTCATATTGATTTAAGTGGCGTTTAGCATACTGTTGTAAAAAGGCTGGCTGGGTTAGAACCATCAGCTCACTTAAAATCGTTTTTGATATATCTGTTATATACTACATCTATACCCAATCTAACATCGGATATACATTTTGCGGCTTCTTTTGATTCAATCAATCGGCTATATTTAAGCGTACCATATGATCGGTAGATCCGATCTTCTAACTCGACACCCGATTGCTTCGTCAATACTTCTCTGACAGCACGCTCATGTTCAATCAGTTTTGCGATAACACTTGATAAGTTATCAATGATATCTTTTTCTGTGCGGCCAAGCGTGACTTGGTTCGACACTTGGTAAATGTTACCAATCGCTTCTGTTCCTTCTCCGTAAATGCCTCTGACAACAAGACCAAGCTGATTAATGGCTGGGATCATTTTCTGCAATTTATTCGTCATTGACAATGCTGGTAAGTGGACCATCACCGACGCACGCAGCCCTGTGCCTACATTGGTAGGGCATGTTGTTAAGTAGCCGTATGTCTCATGAAAAGCATAGCTTAACTTACTTTCAATCGCATCATCAACTAAAAAGGCTTCTGTTAATGCTTGTTCAAGTTGTAAGCCTGGGAAGTAGAGTTGAATTCTTAAATGATCCTCTTCATTTACCATAATCGATAATTGTTCATTCGTTGATAACAGGACCCCACTATGATTGATATGTTCAACGAGATAGGGACTGATTAAATGTTTTTCTACTAAGGCACGTGTATCTAAGGCACTTAAATCAGGCAATGACAAGAACTGCAAGTCTTCATAATGACTCATCGTTTCACCGACAAGCGCCTCCGTAACATGATGACTTACTTTCTTTAACGCTTCTGAAGAGGCTGTTAGTGGGAAAGGACTATCGCTTAAATTACGGGCTAAACGAATGCGTGTACTTAAGACAATATCATCAGCCGGCCCACCTTCTTGCATCCAAGGCTAATCGCCCGGTCAATAAAGGATTGAAGTGACATCTCATTCAGCCTCCCCTACGTTGGGCTCGGTTTGTTCCAACGCTTTAATCATATCACGTAGTTCCGCCGCTTCTTCAAAACGTTCTTCCTCGATGAACGTTTTCATTTGTTCACGATACATTTTGATTTGTTGAAGTTTTGATACGTGAGCGTGTTGGTGTTTGGGTACTTTACCAACATGAGTGGTATTACCGTTATGTACCCGTTTTAACACGGGTTCAAGCTCCGCGCTAAATGTTTCATAACAATCTTTGCAACCAAACTTATAATGCTTCACAAATTGCGTATACGTCATTTGACACGTTGGGCACGTTTTTGTCTCCCGTGCGGATGTTTGTCTTTGACTATTACTTAGTGCTGAATTCATTTTGAATAAATCACTCAATAAATCATGAATCGGATAGTGATCGTTGGCTTCGATTAAACCGAGATCATGTGCGCATGTATGACACAAATGTTGTACGTGTTTTTTACCATGAGCGTACTGAGTAAAGTGCAAGGTTGCTGGACGCTCATGACAGTGTTCACATTCCATTTCGCATTCCTCCAAACTTAATACTCTTCGTGATATTTTAACGTCGTTAACATCGCACTGAGAATACGCGCACGTATATCATCACGATAAGGTAATTTAAACCGTAAGGTTTCACGATCGATTGCTGCCTTCATAATCTTAGCCTCACGTAAGGTAATATAATCAGCCTCAACTAAACGACTGAGAATAGCCTCACCGATAGATTGAGAGACACGGGGTTCAATTAAATCAATCAATTCATCCAACAAGACATTTTGATCATTCTCGACGGCTCGTTGAATTCTAATATAGCCACCACCCCCGCGTTTACTTTCAACGAGATAACCTCGTTCTTTTGTAAATCGAGTATTAATGACATAATTAATTTGAGAAGGAACACAAGAAAACTGATCAGCAATTTCACTACGCTTAATTTCTATATGATTATGCTTCGCTTCTTCAAGAATCATTTTTAAATGCGCTTCGATAATATCTGAGATGTTACGCATAATCCTCTTCCTTTCTTGACTTTGACTATCTTTGACTTTATCTATATTTTATAATGCCAACAAGAAAGATGCAACTGATATCATCCATGATACACTTCTCTTACGTCATCGAGTTTGGACAACACGACCACAAGTTCACTTTTCGTAATGGCTTTACTTAAAGTTACATCTGTTGTGACGATAGGATAGTCTGATTCATCCGTATTCACATTAATATTTTGAATCACGACCCCGTTTTGATTGTACTTTTTTAAGATGTCTTCAATAGCTTGCACAGAGTTCACTAAGATAGTCAGTTGTGCAGATTGACCGCGTTTAGTCACACGTTGTTCAAAGTTATTTAAAAAGATTAAACTTAAAAGAATAATGAGTGTCGTCATAATCGCAACACCGTACATCCCTATCCCCACAACAAGTCCGAGACCTGCGACAGCCCAAATGGAGGCGGCCGTCGTTAAGCCTTTAACTGTCATACCATTGACGATGATAGTTCCGGCACCTAAAAAGCCAATTCCGCTCACCACATATGAAGGAATCCGGGCAGGGTCAAAGTTGACTATGTCTTGATGCTCGGTAATATAATCGGTAAAACCGTATAAAGACATTAACATCAGTAGGGTGGAACTCACCCCAACTAAAATGTGGGTTCGAAAACCCGCTGAATGTTTATTGATTTCTCGTTCAAAACCTATCAGACCTGAAAGTACAAGGGCTAATACGAGTCGAATACTCATCGTTACAAAATGTTCTCCTAAAAGAATGTCAATCATCAGTTTCTCCTTACTTTTCGTTATTTTAAAAAATAGACCGCCGAATGGTGATCTATTCTTAATGTTTTATGAAGTTATTTCATGCGTCATTAACTCATGAAAGAAGTCGCCAGGGCCCAAGCTCATTCCTTAAGCGATTAATTCTCTTTCAACCATGAAATAGCCATCGTCCCATGGCCCGCATGAACACCCGCTACCGGTACAAGTGGCTCAACTTGAATCTTTAAATTTTCATACATATTTAGTAATTCTTGTTTCCATTCCTCTGCTCTTTCTTTAGCACCTGCATGCATAATACCTAGCTCTGTTAGCTCGCCAGAATTATAAGCTTGGTCAATCGCTTGGAATAGATAACGAACGGCTTTCTTTTTACTTCTTATTTTATCATCAATAATAATTTTACCCTTATCAAAGCGTAAAATAATATTGATGCTTAATAAGTTAGCAAACACCGACTGTGTGGTACTCACGCGTCCACTTTTTCGCATCTGTTCTAAGCTTTGTGGCAATAAATACATTTCTAAATGATCGGTGTAATGATGAATGGTCTTCACAATCTCATCCATGCTTTTACCTGTCTGAGCCATATGAATACCTTTACGTATCATTTGCCCAAGCGCAAATGAACCCACTTTAGAATCAATCACTTCCACATCTAAATCCACCATTTGAGAGGCACTCACAGAACTTTGATAGGTTCCTGTTAAGGCACTTGAGGCATGAATCGCAATCACTTTATCATACGTGTCTGCTTCCGCAAGCTGTTCATACAATGTCACAAACTCACCATATGCTGGTTGGCTTGTTTTAGCACCTTCTCCGTATTGTTTCAATAATTCATATATTTCTTCTTTACTAATTTCAATGTCTTCTCGATAAGAGATGTTATTGATATCAACAATCATCGGTAAGACATGAATGTGATGTTCTTCAATAAATGACTGAGGTAATCCACATGTACTATCTGTGACCCATGCAATCTTTTCCATACGTAATACTCCTTTGGTATAAGGCTAACGCCTCACTTTTTTCTGCTGATTCCTATACTATAGCATACTCTCTTACCTTCTCCAATATAAGCAAGAAGATTCTTTTTTGATTTACATATTACAATCTGTTATGACTCATGACTAGAATTTTCACTCAGCAACTCTATCACCTACATGAATCGATTCACTCGATAGTGTCACATAATGAACAGTCACGTCATTACTTTCCGTTACATAAGTCAGTTTAAGTTTTATCTTCTCTAACTGTTTGGTGATTTCATCGACATCTTCATCTGTCAACCTCTGTTTTAATGGGCGTTCAACTTGTACTTGAATCGTTTGATCATCACTTGGCGTTAATATAAAGTATTCACGCATCTCTTCTTCGATGTCAAAATGATTAGAGAACGGTAACTGTGGTTCACCCGTCACAAAATACTCGCGTAAATCGTCCGGTAATACGGCGGTGACTTGTACCTCTCTTACCATTTCTTCTGAGTTTAGCAAGGTTAATTCAAGCGAGAGTTGATATGTATCAGTCTCTATCTCCGTTTCGCTCACATCTAAATGAACGGTGAAGGGTAACTGAGCTATTGTTTCAAACTGTTCGAGTGGACGATTATTTAATTCGACGACAATATCTGCTGCTGTCAGCGCTGTTCGTTCTGAACATCCTGTCAAAATTAATAAAAAACCAATCAACATCATGATTTTCCATTTCATCTAATCCCTTCTCTCTTATTTGATTGTCCTGATTCCTTAATTTATAGCTATGTTTTTTATTATAACATAGAAAAACCCCCTTTTAAGGAACACCTTAAAAGGGGGTTTTAGTTGCTTAGCGACGTCCTACTCTCGCGGAG
>NZ_BAXD01000014.1:0-67191 GCF_001310395.1 Halolactibacillus sp. JCM 19043 | reverse complement strand
AACTAAACCCCCTTTTAAGGTGTTCCTTAAAAGGGGGTTTTTGTGTATCTTTTTTATGGTTGAGTCGAGTGATTATTTATTCTTTGTGTTTTTACCCACTAAAATCCATGACAGTCTAATTAGTGTTATTAAGACAAAAGTACCGATTGCGATAGGCCATGGATTGATGCTATTATCTATATCGACAAATAGCGATGTCACAAAAGCTGCTAAAAAAGCAGTAAGAGAATAAATAATATACTGAAGTATGCCGTTTTTATCGATTTTCATTATTCTCTTTTCTTTCTACTTTCCTTTTTACGTCTCTAAAAAATTCAACAATGATGATACCAATTATTCCACCAATACTACTTATCCAAGCGTGCTGAAAATCCATCGGTTCACCTGTAAATAATGCGATAAGAAACACACCAAAAAAAGCACTAAGTATGAAGAGAATAAGTAATTTTACGGCGCTTCGTATTGAAGACTCACTCATTTATATAACCTCCTCTAATTACTTCGAAAGTAGGTATAAGGGTGACAAAGTAAACGAGTATGAAACCGATAAACTGAACACTCGCAAACATCCATTTCGGTTGTAGCGGCTTTAAAAATAGCCAGCTATAAATAACAGCTAAGTAAATAATCATCTGATAATGACCGTTACTTAACTCGAAATATAAGCTAAACAATAGCACAACTGGTCCCATTGTTAACCAAGCACGTTTCCATCTTTCGCTATTCTGAGTCCATTCTTCTTTTGTTAAAGATAACTCATGTAGACGCACGTTTGCCATATGCTCTTGTTTAAATAGTAGTAGATCAATGAATAGAACAGTTATAGCGGATAAAAAGGTTAAAGGTAGTAATTGATGCGTAATAATGATCGGTTGGATGAGAAATAGGCCGCTCTTAACTAAAAAAAGTAGCGTATACAGACGAATTTTCTGCCCTTGTTTAAATAGCCCGTAACAAAGCAGTTGAAACAAGAGAAAACCAGGCCAAATAAGAAAGACAATGAGAAAGGCTTTTGTGCCTGTAACGTCACTTGGTGAGGGTAATAGGAAAAGAACATAAATAAGTAACCATAAACTACTTATTGAAACGAGTTTAGATCGTGACTGCACTTATCTTATCCCTATTAACTTTGCTTTCTTTTTCGAAAAGCGAATCAATTCAAACATCGCCATTCCTATCCCAGTAAAGATACTGACAAAGACGGCACGTGAATAATCGACAGGCGTCTCTTTAAGTAAAGCTATGATTATTTGTCCGATGAAGCTACCAGAAGTAAAAATCACACCAGAAAGCAATGCGCGTTTTGTTCTCTTTTTTGAAGAATAAATAAGTTCAAACATCATCATCCCTATCCCAGTAAAGATACTGATAAATAGGACACGTGAATAATTAGTAGGTGTTTCTTTGAAGAGCTCTAACAAAATTTGTCCGATAAAGCTCCCGAAAGTAAAAATAACGCCAAAGAATAGCGCGTGTAATAGTGAACGTGTCATTATATTATCGCCTCCATTTTTTATAAAACTACATCGCTCGTGATCTGATAACTTCATTGTAACAGTTCTCCCATTATTTTGTAATGTTTAGCCTGTATTTTTTTGTAATAGCTGATTAAAATATGTGAAACATGGTGAGACTGAATGGCAAAAGGAGGCGTTACATATGACATGTTCCCTTTGTCATGAAACATCATCTGACTATTTACACTTGTACTACTTATCTATTTGCCCAGTTTGTGAGGAGAAGTTATTAAAGCTAAAACCAGAAACAAGTGAGTATCATTATCTTATCTATAAGTTAACTGAATGTCGGAAACGACAACAAAAAGCATCCATCTCTTAACGCATGACCTTGACGTGACTTTTCGTATTATAAGTCACATCAGGGTTCTTTTTTTACTTGTTTCACCATCCATTAAATGATATAACAAGAAAGAACCAAGAGATCTTCCCTTATATATTTAATATGATAAAGAAAAAAGATGATGTTAGAGAGGAGCATTTGATGTCAAAACAAATACGCATACCTTTATGGGAGAAACTTCAATCGGTTGCTAGTGAACATCCGATGTCCTTTCACGTACCCGGACATAAAAACGGCCAAGTATTACCGCATGAATCATGGGAAGTATTTCGTGACCTGATGCGTTACGATTTAACGGAGTTACCTGGATTAGATGATTTGTATCAACCTGATGGTGTTATTAAAGAGGCGATGAGTTTAGCACGTGACTTTTTTGATAGTCGGGAGACCTTCTTTTTAGTTAACGGTTCAACCGTTGGCAATTTAGCGATGATCCTTCAGTCGGTCTCTGTTGGTGATTATATTTTAGTGCCGAAAAACGTCCATAAGTCCGTTATTCATGGATTAGAACTAAGTGGGGCTCACCCGATCTTTATTGAACCAGACTATGATGAAACATTAAATCGTGCGATATTTCCACGCCTGGCTGATGTGAGACAAGCTTTTAACACGTATCCTATTAAAGCGATGATTATCACCTACCCTGATTACTTCGGAACCACAGGTGACTTGGAATCACTAATTACTTGTGTACATGAACATGAGGCCCTCATGCTCGTGGATGAAGCACACGGAGTACATTTATCACTGAGTCATAAAGACTTGCCACCATCGGCCTTATCGCTTGGCGCCGATTTTGTCGTTCAGTCAGCTCATAAAATGGCGCCGTCTTTAACACAAACAGCTTACTTACACGTAGGGAAGGGTTATGAGGGTGAGACAACACGCATCAAACACTACTTAGACATGTTGCAGTCCAGCAGCCCGTCATATTTACTTATGGCAAGTTTAGATGCTAGCCGAGCGTATTTAGCATCACAAACTCGTCACGATTTAGACCGGGTCATGGAATCTGTTAAGGCTGTTAAAGAGGTGTTAAGCGCACTGAATAGTGCCACCTTAATCGAATCTAATAAGCAAACGGATCCATTAAAAATCACCTTAAAGGCGCGTCCAGGTTACACGACAAAAGCAATAGAAACAGCCTTTCGGTCGCACGGAATTTATTTAGAATTTATAACGGATCAATATTTACTGTTTGTTCATGGACTAGCCCCGTTCACTAAGCTAGAAAAGTTACAAGAAGCTGTGAATGACTTGAATCACACATTAAAAAAAGCAGCAATTCATGATACAATGAAAGTAGTAAGAAAAAAGGTCCGACAACCACTTACAGAACTGGCACTTGATTATCAAACGCTCAGAGAGTGCCAATCAGTTTTTGTCTCATTAGAAGAGGCGATGAATTGTATTGCTGCTGAATCAATTGTTCCATATCCACCCGGCATTCCGCTCGTATTAAAAGGTGAACGGATAAATCAGGAAGCGATCCGGGCGATCAAGCAGCTAATAGTGGCTCAAGTGAATTTTCAAAATCAAGCTATTAGTGAAGGTGTGTTTGTCGTAAAGGAGATAGAATAGTGATGAAAGGCATATTTATTACATTTGAAGGCGGTGAAGGTGCAGGTAAATCAACCGTACTCGAACGAGTTGCAATGAAACTGCGTGACCTAAATTACGATGTATTAACAACACGTGAACCAGGTGGCATTCACATCGCAGAAGCGATTCGCGAAGTGATTTTAGATACGACGCACACAACAATGGATGCCAAAACAGAAGCTCTACTCTATGCGGCGGCTCGCCGTCAGCATTTAGTTGAAAAAGTCATTCCAGCACTTGAAAGGGGCAAGATTGTCCTGTGTGACCGGTTTATTGATTCTAGTCTTGCTTATCAAGGTTATGCGAGAGGGTTAGGTATTGATCAAATTTACACGATTAATCAATTTGCGATTGATGCTTGTATGCCATCACTGACACTGTGGTTTAAATTAGATCCATCCATTGGCTTAAAGCGCATAGAGAAAAATAATGAGCGAGAACAGAACCGTCTTGATTTAGAAACGCTCACCTTTCATGAAAAAGTCTATCAAGGCTATGCAGTACTAGCTGAACGATTTAGTGACCGGATTCAACCGATACGCGCAGACGTTACTGTAGAAGAAGTTACAGAGCTCGCATTAAATAAGGTGCTCAGTCATATCAATCAGTAAATGATAAAACATTGGAGGAATGGAAGATGAAATTAATTATTGCGGTTATTCAAGATAAAGATAGTCACCGGTTAATTGATGCTTTATCAGATAAAGAATATAAAACGACAAAACTATCAACGACCGGCGGATTCTTAAAAGAAGGTAATACAACGTTAATGATTGGTTGTGAAGACGAAGAAGTCGATCAAGCGTTAGATATTATTAAACATAAATCCAGTCACCGCGAACAAATGGTGGCACCAATCTCGCCTATGGGAGGTAATGCGGATTCGTATATTCCCCGTCCAATTAACATTGAAGTAGGAGGCGCGACGGTCTTTGTCTTACCTGTCGATAGTTTCTTCCAGTTCTAATAAGTAAAGGGAGACGCGTGCATGAAAATAAATAAAGATCTTTTAAATCAAATTGAAAAAAGCCAACGGCAACAACCGCTTTCCCCATCGAAGTCGGTTGATTTTCAAAAGCTCGTCCAAACCCAAGCCGATAAACTGCGGTCATTCCCTCTTGAACAACAGCTTGAAGAAATTAAAAAGCAAGGCGATAAGCTCGTTCGTTACCGGACACTGAGAGAGGTGGCGAAATATAAACGAATGGTGAAGAGTTTTATTAAAGATGCGACGTCAAAAGGGCTTGATTTAAGCCATCATCACAGTTTTAACTTTGAAGGCACGAACAGGCAACTGCATATCGTTAAAACGATTGATGAGAAGCTGATGGAAATGACTGAACAAATTACGACCGATGGTGCACGTTCGATTGACTTGCTTGGATTAATTGGTGAGATTAAAGGATTATTGATTAATTTGTATTCCTAAAACAATTAAGAGAAGAAATATGCTAAAATAACGGAAGAACGTGAGAGTGACGATCACTGATCTCACTCTTTTTCAACACGTGGAAGTTAGGTGGCTTTTTATGCAACGTTTTGAAGAACTCGAACAGATCCAGCCAGTGGCTGTTAAGATGTTAAAAAAAATGATTAACCATAACCGTATCGCACATGCGTATTTAATTCATGGTGACCCAGGCACGAAAAAACGGGCCATTGCCGAAACGCTTGCGCTTCGATTATTCTGCCGGGAAACAGAGACCGCTGAACCGTGCCTACAGTGCCGGGATTGTAAACGCGTGATTTCTGGGAACCATCCAGATTTACACTGGATTAAACCTGATGGATTATCCATCAAAAAAGAACAGATTGAAGCACTCCAACGTGAGTTTATTTATTCGGGTGTTGAATCTAATCGAAAAGTTTATGTGATTGAAGATGCTGATTTAATGACGGTGAATGCGAGTAACCGTTTGTTAAAGTTTTTAGAAGAACCGAGTCAAGAGACAACCGCGATTCTTTTGACGAAGAATCAACAACAACTCTTAGATACGATTCGATCACGCTGTCAAATGATTGCGTTACGTCCTTTATCAGGGAAAGCTATTGAAACAGCGCTAATCGAAGACGGCATCACGAAAGAAAATGCGCGAATTTTTCAAGCGATTGCCCCGCAATTAGAGGAAGCAAAAGCTTTAAATCAAGATGAGTGGTTTGCAGAAGCACGAAAATTAATGGTACAATTAGTAGGTATGCTGATAGATAAACCGCAGGAACGTTGTTATTTATTGAAAAACATTGGATGCAACATTTTAACGATCGGGATAAATTGTTGCTCGGTTTAGATTTATTATTATTATGGTTTAAAGATCTTATGTATTTGCACATTGGAGACACAGAGCACATCGTGTTACTAAGCTATCAAGCTGAGTTAGAACGCGTGAGCTTACGCTATACAAGAAAAGATCTCGTGACTATATTATCAGCCATTACATCCGCCAAACAAAAGCTCAATCAACATACCCATCCAACCCTTGTGATGGAACAACTAACACTGCAGATGCAGAGGTGAATATAAATGATAGAAGTTATTGGTGTCAGATTTAAGAAAGTAGGGAAAATATATTATTTTGACCCGGCTAACCTTCAGATAGATAAAGACGACTATGTCATCGTCGAAACCGCACGTGGCGTTGAGTTTGGTAAAGTCGTGCTAGAAAAGAAACAAGTAGAAGAAACAGACGTCGTGATGCCGCTGAAAAAAAGTCATCCGGCTAGCAACAGAAAAAGATAAACATATCGTATTAGAAAATAAAGACAATGCAAAAGAAGCGTATCTTACGTGTGAAAAGAAGATTAAGGCACATCAGCTTGATATGAACTTAGTTGATGTCGAGTATACGTTTGACCGTAATAAAGTGATTTTTTATTTTACAGCAGATGGCCGCGTCGATTTCCGTGAACTCGTTAAAGACTTGGCATCGGTATTTAAAACCCGCATTGAATTACGTCAGATTGGTGTGAGAGATGAGGCTAAGTTACTTGGCGGTATTGGTCCGTGTGGGCGGATGCTTTGTTGTTCAACTTTTTTAGGAGACTTTGAACCGGTGTCGATTAAAATGGCTAAAGATCAAAACCTTTCACTCAACCCGACAAAAATTTCAGGATTATGCGGCCGCTTAATGTGCTGCTTAAAATATGAAAATGATGAGTATGAACAAGCAAAACGCGAACTGCCAGACGTCGGTCAAAAACTAACAACACCACTCGGCCGTGGACGTGTTGTTGGATTAAATATACTAGAACGTATCATTCAAGTTGAGATTAAAGAACTTGAACGTGTCGTTGAATATACGTTAGATGAACTGATTGAAGCAGGGGTTCTAACAACGTCATAATGAGAAAAGGTGGTGGGTGTGATGAACATGAATAGAAAAGAAGTGTTTGAACAAGTGTCAGATATGGAAGAACAGATTGGTCAACTGTATCAACAGCTGGGTGATTTAAAAACACATTTAAGTGAATTACTAGAAGAAAATCATCGATTGGCGCATGAGAATCATCACCTACGTCAACGCCTCGATCAATCGATTGAAGAAACAGCTGAACGCGATCAACAAAGAGAAACAACAGAACGACGGACGGTCGATAATATCGGTGAAGGTTATGACAATTTAGCGCGTCTATATGAAGAAGGTTTTCATATATGTAATGTGCACTTTGGTAGTCCAAGACAGAACGAAGATTGTTTATTCTGTTTATCGTTCTTAAATAAGACAAAAGATTAAATAGAATATAGCAAAAAAGGCTGGGGATCTTCTTATAGATGCCAGTCTTTTTTTAAGGAAGTGTGGTGCAAGCGTGGAACTGTATGAAGATGAACGTTTAGATTATTTATTTACCGATGAATCGATGCAGATTATTCAAAGCCCGTCAGTTTTTTCTTATTCAATTGATGCCGTGTTACTCGCTCACTTCAGTTCACTGCCGAAAAAACGCGGGAAAATTTTAGATTTATGTAGCGGTAATGGGGTTGTCCCTTTACTTATGAGTCGTTATACGACACGTCCCATTGACGGGATAGAGATTCAAACCAAGTTACATGATATGGCGATGCGCAGTATTCGTTTAAACGATAAACAAGATCAAATTATGATGCACCTTGGCGATTTAAAAGACTTACCGGACCATTATAAGAATGATAAATTTGATTTGGTGACCGTAAATCCTCCTTACTTTGATACAGCGAGTGATGCCCATCATAACTTAAATGAGCATCTCACGATTGCCCGTCATGAAGTGACAACGTCACTTGAAACAGTTATTGAGACGGCAAGTAAACTGACGAAATCCGGTGGGAAAATGACGATGGTCCACCGACCTGATCGACTGGTCGATATCTTTTTGTTGATGCGTCAATATAAGCTTGAGCCTAAACGCATGCAACTTGTCTATCCAAAGCGCGATAAAGAAGCTAATATTGTCTTAATTGAAGCGATGCGCGATGGCAAAAAAGCGTTAAAAACGTTACCACCTTTCTATGTGTTTAATGATGAAGGGACGTATACAGAGGAGTATTTGCGTCTTGTGTACTAAACATGTGGTCTATATTTTAGAATGTGACGACCAGACGCTGTATACCGGTTATACGAATCGCTTAAGTTATCGTTTAAAGCAACATAGGCAGGGAAAAGGGGCAAAGTATACAAAGGGAAGAGGGCCACTTTTGTTACGCTATGCCAATAGCTTTGAGACTAAAACGCTCGCCTTAAAAGAAGAATATCGCATTAAGCAATTATCGAAACGACAAAAACAAGCACTCATTAAAACAGGAGGCAATATCGATGTGGACACAGAACAGTTATGAAGAAAGTGAACAAGGTAAGTTATTCATTGTGCCAACACCGATCGGTAACTTACAGGATATCACCTTACGCGGGTTAGAGACGTTAAAAATAGCTGATAAAATTCTTGCTGAAGATACGCGCAACACAAAAAAATTACTGAATCATTTTGAGATAACAACCCCACTTCTTAGTTATCACGAACATAGTGATCAAAAGAAAATTGATCAGATCCTCGCCGCACTTGAAAGTGGCACAACGTTTGCGTTAGTGAGTGACGCCGGTATGCCAGGTATTTCTGACCCAGGTGAAGTATTAATCAAGCAAGCGATTGAACGCGAGATTGATTGTATTGTGTTACCCGGGGCCAATGCAGCCCTCGTTGCGCTTGTTGGTTCAGGCTTACCGACGAAACAGTTTTATTTTTACGGTTTTTTACCACGAAAAAATAAAGAGATCAAACAAGCGTTTGAAGAAATCAATAAACAAACGGCGACGATTCTTCTTTACGAATCACCGTATCGTTTAACGGATACGTTAATGGCCATTAAAACACATCTCGGGGACCGACAAGTTGCTGTAGGTCGTGAGTTAACGAAACGTTTTGAAGAGTTTAGCCGTGGGATGATTGATGATGTGATTAACTGGTCAAGTAGTAAAGAGATTAAAGGTGAATGCTGTATTGTCATCGAAGGACGAACAGAAGCTCTTCTAGATGATTACTGGTGGGAAGACTTATCGATTAAAGATCATGTCGACCACTATATAAACGAGGGTCAAAAAAGTAAAGAAGCGATTAAGCAAGTGGCTACAGACAGAAAACAACCAAAACGTGATATTTATCACGTCTATCATATAGAAGAATCGGAATAACAAACACCCCCTTTGTTGATTGTATCATCAACAAGGGGGTGTTTTGGGTAAATGATGGGCTATTGCTGATCTTATTTAGTCTTGAGCTGATCAACGTATCGCTTGAGTGATTGTTCGAGTTGACTGTTCATACGCTCTACTTTCTTGAATATGAAAAAAGCATCAATAATTAACCAAAGCGCGACAAGCATTAACAGAATAGATCCGATAAAGAATGGTAAGGTGATGATACCCGTTAACGTCAACAATAGTTTGATAATGCCAAGCATTTTTTCTTCTAAGTAGATATGATGCAGACCGAAAAAACCTAAAAAGATCAGTAAAAGATAGCTCACACTTAACTGTTTGCCGTGTCGTAAGATTTCCGTATTGATAAAGGTGCGTTCGGTTAAACTGTATTTCATATGCTTCCTCGCTTTCTAAAATAGTGCTAGTGTTAGTCATACTTTAACATAAGACTGTCATTTTTTCTATAAACTGTATGATCAATCAAAAGGGAAACAAAAAAGAACTGTTTCCCCCTAATTGGAAACAGTTCTTTTTGTTAGGATGTTTCGATTACTTTGTTAATGATTTGTTGATTTCTTCTACAAGTGCTTTTGCACCTTCTGGAGAAAGAATCAATTTACCATCTGCAAGTGTCAAGTTATCATCAGAAATCTCACCTGTTACTTGGCAAGTCATGCTTGGCTTGTATTTTTGAAGAATGATGCGCTCATCATCTACATAAATTTCTAATGCGTCCTTTTCTGCAATACCTAATGTACGACGTAATTCGATTGGAATTACGACACGTCCTAGTTCGTCTACTTTACGAACAATACCTGTTGATTTCATAAGAAAAACTCCCCTTTATTAATAGTTTGGTATATTTCGACAATACCTATAGTTTAAGATACCATTAATTTCTATATGTGTCAATTGAAAAAACTCGTTTTTTCGAAAAAAAGGAAAGTAACTGACGTTTTTTGAAATAATCGAATAAAAAACCGTCAATTTTCCCTTATCTGTCTAATAAACCGAAAAAATTGTCTCATGTGAAGAGATTACTTCAAATGTTGGACCTCTCTTCTTACTGGAAGTAGTTGAAGAATGAGGGAGCGATAAATAGGTTTAAAAGGTGTGGCTATAAGGCCTGACGTTTTAGAATCAGTGAATGAATTTACTGTCTCAGCAAAAAAACAGGTAATAACGATGGAAAATTCACCGTAAAAAGGCTACAATATAAAGATATACGTCCATTATTTTCACGAACATTTATACAACTTTAAGGGAGGAACAACCGATGTCAGAGAAAAAAACATTTTATATTACGACACCGATTTATTATCCAAGTGGTAACTTACACATTGGACATGCATATACAACGGTCGCTGGTGATGCGATTGCCCGCTACAAACGTTTAAAAGGTTTTGATGTCATGTATTTAACCGGAACGGATGAACATGGCCAAAAAATTCAAAAGAAAGCCGATGAAAAAAGGATAACCCCGCAAGCCTACGTTGATGAGATTGTCAGTGGCATTCAAGTGCTATGGGATAAGCTTGATATTTCCCATACTGACTTTATTCGGACAACACAACCACGTCATAAAGAAGTGGTTGAGAAAATCTTTAAGCAACTACTTGACCAAGGCGATATTTATTTAGACGAATATGAAGGATGGTACTGTACATCATGTGAATCATTCTTTACAGAACGTCAACTTGAATCAGGCAATTGTCCTGATTGCGGTGGACCAGTAGAAGTCGTCAAAGAAGAATCATATTTCTTTAAAATGAGTAAGTATGTCGATCGCTTGCTTGAATATTATGAACAAAACCCTGACTTTATCCAACCAGAAAGTCGTAAAAATGAAATGATCAATAACTTCATTAAACCGGGACTGGAAGATTTAGCTGTGTCACGTACGACATTTGATTGGGGTATTAAAGTACCTGGCGATGCGAAACACGTGATTTACGTATGGATTGATGCGTTATCAAACTATATTACAGCACTTGGCTACAATACGGATGATGACAGCTTATTTAATAAATATTGGCCAGCGGATGTACACTTAATGAGTAAAGAAATCGTCCGTTTCCATACGATTTATTGGCCAATTATGTTGATGGCATTAGATTTACCTTTACCAAAACAAGTCTTTGCGCATGGCTGGATTCTAATGAAAGACGGTAAGATGTCAAAATCTAAAGGGAATGTCGTTGATCCGATCTCACTGACAGACGCTACGGACTAGATGCCTTGCGTTATTACTTATTACGTGAAGTGCCCTTTGGCGCGGACGGGGTATTTACACCAGAAGGTTTTGTTGATCGTGTGAATTTTGATTTAGCCAATGATTTAGGTAACTTACTTAACCGTACCGTCGCGATGATTGATAAATACTTCGGCGGAGAAATTCCAGCTTTCACTAAAGGTGAAACGGATATTGACACATCACTTGAGACAATGGCGATGGAGACAGTTACGGGTTATGAGGAAGCGATGGATCATATGCAGTTTAGTGTTGCCTTAAGTACCATCTGGCAATACGTTAGCCGGACAAATAAATATATCGATGAAAATGAACCATGGGTGCTTGCGAAAGATGAAGCGAAAAAAGAACGTCTTGGCAATGTGATGGCTCACTTAGTTGATAGTTTACGCCGGACAGCCGTGTTATTGCGTCCATTCTTAACCGAAACACCAGGGAAAATCTTCAGCCAACTTGGTGTAACAGATGAGGCACTTCAATCATTTGACTCTATCAGAGATTTCGGTGTCGTTAAAGCGGGCACGCGTGTGGATAAACAAGGCCCAATTTTCCCGCGTCTGGATACAGAAGAAGAAGTGGCCGCTATTAAAGCGATGATGACAAAACCAGCGGAAGAGAAACAAACAGAAATCGAGCCAATCAAAGAAGACATTGCCTTTGATGACTTCTTAAAACTCGACGTGCGGGTGGCGGAAGTGATTCAAGCAGAAAAAATGAAAAAAGCCGATAGATTACTCAAAATTTACGTTGATTTAGGCAACGAAAAGCGTCAAATCATTTCAGGGATTGCGAAATTCTATCAGCCAGAAGATTTAGTTGGCAAGAAGGTCCTCGTTGTTGCTAACTTAAAACCGGTAAAATTACGCGGAGAACTATCTCAAGGTATGATTCTAACAGGTGAAGATTCTGACGGAAACTTATCGCTTGCGAGTGTACAAGATCCAAACTTACCAAACGGTTCAGTAGTAAAATAATTTAACGAAGAAAAGAGTCAGATCACTATCCGGTGATTGGCTCTTTTTCATCATGAATAAGAGACAATCACGACAACACGTAAACGATACAAAGAATTAAAGGAGCGAGTAAACGATGTTATTTGATACACATGTCCATTTAAATATTGAACAATTTGATGAAGACCGTGATGAGGTCATTCAACGTGCGAAAGCAGCGGGTGTAGAAAAAATGGTCGTCGTGGGATTTGATTATGAGACGATTCATAAGGCGATGGCTTTAGCAGAACAACATGACTTTATTTATGCGGCGGTTGGTTGGCATCCTGTTGATGCGATTGATTTTACCGATGAAGACCTTTTATGGTTAGAAGAACTCGCGCATCACGAAAAGGTCGTCGCTTTAGGTGAGATGGGTCTTGACTATTACTGGGATAAGTCACCGAAAGACGTACAAAAAGATGTCTTTAGAAAACAAATCGCCCTCGCAAAGAAAGTAAAGTTACCGATTATTATTCATAACCGCGAGGCAACGGACGATGTGATTCAATTACTACAAGAAGAACATGCCGAAGAAGTTGGTGGGATTATGCACTGTTTTGCGGGTGAAGTCGAACATGTCAAGCCATGTCTTGATATGAATTTCTATATTTCACTCGGAGGTCCGGTCACATTTAAAAATGCTAAAGCCCCTAAAGAAGTCGCAAAAGTTGTTCCGGCTGACCGGTTACTCGTTGAAACGGATTGTCCGTTTTTAGCCCCACATCCTCATCGAGGAAAGCGAAATGAACCAGCTTATGTTCGTTTAGTCGCAGAACAAATTGCCAATCTTCGCGACACATCGATTGAAGCAATTGAACAACAAACGACAGCGAACGCGCTTAGACTGTTTGGTATTTAAGTGGGTGAAAAGACAAAAATGAGGGAATGTTACGATTGTGTAACGAAAGGCCTATTTTGTAACCTTTTCTTAATTTACTTGTCATGATACCGCTTTTATGAATGAAAACGTTGATATATCAACGTTTTTTTTGTCACAAATGGCGATTTGGTCGTTTGACACTTCCTTTTAATCCAGCTATAATCTAGACGCACATTAAAAGGAGGCATTTTTTAATGAATCTAAAGTCTAAGCTACCAGCTGTTTTTAAACATAAAGTGTTTATGCCAGTCGTCACAGTACTATTATTACTTGTTGTCGTTGGTTTTGTTGGGCTAGAAGTCACGAAAAAAGATGTTGTGTTTACCCATAATGGAGAGACAGAAACAGTTGTGACACGCGCCGAAACAGTTGAAGCCTTACTAGAAGAGTTAGAGATCAATCCATCAGAAGATGATTATCTCTCACATGAGTTAACAACCAATATTTCGTCAGATATGGAAGTAGAATATAAAGAAGCGGTTGAAGTCGTGGTCAATGATCAGGCGAATACAACCACATATATGACAACAGCAAGTACCGTTGGTGAATTTTTAGAAGCAGAAAATATTCAGGTTGCTTCACACGATGACTTGAGTGTAGCTTCAGATGAAGCTATTACTGACGCATTAACGTTAGACATTGACCGTGCGGTCAAAGTGGCGGTAACGGATGGAACAAATGAAACAGCTGATGTTTATACAACAGCGGATACTGTTGAAGATCTGTTGAAAGAACAACAACTTGAACTATCTGACCTGGATCGAGTCGAACCAGGCATCGAGGAAGCAGTCACAGCGGATATGGCTGTGGATGTGATTCGTGTGGAAGAAGTGACAGATGTTATTGAAGAAGAAGTCGCTTTTTCAACCGTCCGAAAAAATGATAGTTCATTAACAAAGGGCAAAGAACAAGTTGTGGAGTCAGGTTCTAATGGCCTTGTTGAGAAACGTTACACCGTTGTATTAGAAAATGGAGAAGAAGTATCACGTGAATTAGTCAGTGAAGATGTGAAAAAAGAAGCGTCACAACGCGTCGTTGCCGTTGGTACAAAAGCGATTCAACAAGCACCTTCACGTGGGACAAGCTCTGCGGTCGCTGGTAAAACAATCACGATGCATGCCACTGCTTATAACTGGAATTGTGCGACATGTGATGGTCGTGGATTAACGGCGACAGGATATAATGTTAAAGCGAATCCTGACGGTGTCATTGCTGTTGATCCGAGCGTGATTCCACTTGGAACAAAAGTATATGTGGAAGGTTATGGTTATGCCGTGGCCCGCGATACAGGTGGTGCCATTAAAGGTAACCGTATTGATGTGCATATGCGTTCGGTTAGTGCGGCCCAACAATTTGGTCGCAGAACTGTTAAAGTTACTATTATTGAGTAAAGTATGAATGCTAGAACAAGCATTTGTCTAATTTTAACGAGAAGGCGATTGATGTCTTCTCGTATTTTTATTTCCCCTAGAAACTTCTCTAGGGTTTTTGTTTTTTCTTTTTGGATGCAAGTGTGGATGGATTAAGCTATACTAGGGAAAGAATTAATTGAAGGAGCTATAAAGATGCGGATAAAAGAAGTCATTGTTGTAGAGGGAAAAGATGATACAGCAAAAATAAAACAAGCCGTTGATGCGGATACCATTGAAACAAATGGCTCTGCCATTAATCATAAAATATTAACACAAATCAAACACGCAAAAGACGTCCGTGGTGTGATTGTCTTTACCGATCCTGATTACCCAGGACAACGGATCCGTAGTATAATTAATGAACAAGTACCAGGCTGTAAGCACGCCTTCTTAACAAAAGATGATGCGCGCGATAAACATGATCGTGGGATTGGGATTGAACATGCTTCAAAAGAAGCGATACAAAAAGCCTTGGAAGCTGTATATGAAGTCGGTGACACGTATAGATCTGATATAGAAAAGGAAGATCTCATGCGATACGGTTTAATCGGAGGAACTTATGCAAGAGAGAAGCGTGAGGCGCTCACAACGCATTTGAATATTGGTTATGCGAACGGGAAACAATTAATGAAGCGGTTAACAATGTTTCATATCACAAAAAGTGATTTAAAAACAGCGATGAAAGAAATTGAAAAGGAGAATGGCGATGTCTAAAGAAAAGCGGATAGCAACACCATCTATGACGAAACACTATTTAAATCAGTTTGGTTTTCACTTTAAGAAAAGTCTCGGACAAAACTTTCTCATTGATGTTAATGTGTTAGAAAACATTTCAAAAAAAGCAGGTGTCACAAAGGACACAGGTGTTGTTGAGATTGGACCGGGGATGGCGCCTTAACTGAACAACTGGCTATTGATGCAGATAAGGTATTGGCCTTTGAAATTGATCAACGTCTGAAGCCGATCTTACAAGAAACACTCGCTGACTATGACAATGTGAAAGTAGTTTTTGAAGATATTCTGTCGGCTGATATTGCCCCAACGTTAACAGACTACTTTAACGATACCCAACCGCTTAAATTAGTCGCCAATTTACCTTACTACGTGACGACCCCAATTATTATGAAAGTCTTAATGAATCGTCTACCTTTTGAGAGTATGACTGTGATGATTCAAAAAGAGGTTGCGGACCGGATGAGCGCAAAACCCAATACTAAAAGTTACGGTTCCTTGTCGCTTGCTGTCCAGTATTACACGGAAGCGTCTGTGTTATTTATTGTGCCAAAAACGGTTTTCATGCCACAACCTAATGTCGATTCCGCTATTCTGCATTTGGCGTTTAGAGAGACGCCACCGGTAGATGTTAAAGATGAAGACTACTTCTTCGAGTTGATTCAAGCGTCGTTCCAACAGCGTAGAAAGACGCTTAGAAACAACTTATCAAGACATTTTAAAGAATTGCTCGATAAAGGCACAATTGAAACGTTAGCACAATCGATTGGACTTGATTTAACCCGCCGAGCCGAATCACTTACAATGGAAGAGTTCGCTAGTCTTGCGAATGTATTATATGAAGCTCAAAATAACGCATAAAAGATAATGATGGGCCCTAACGATACGTTTTTTATCGTTAGGGGTTTTTCACCTTCTTTATGCTAGGTGCATACACTAGCATGATGATGGAGGTGACCGAATGGATATTTCAGTAGGGGATTTGATTACGCGTAAAAGTTATGAGCACGATACGGTCTTTCGGGTGATTGATGTCACTGAGCGCGGTGTCTTGTTGGCGGGAGAAGACGTGCGATTAATTGCTGATGCGCCTTTACACGATGTTGTGAAAATCGATGAGACGTTGAGAGAAACGATAATAGAACAAGCCGATGAACAAAAAGCCTACGCCTTTCGATTGTTCAAACAAGACTATCAATTGATGAAGTTAAAACATACATCGATGCGAATCAATGAAGAGCGCGCCTTTTTATTGCCGGCAAAAGTACTGCACTTAGATGGCGATCAGACTTATTTAAAAAAATGTATAAAGGCTTATCAAAAGTTAGGGATTCATGTCCATGGTTTGTATGTCAAAGAAGAAGAGATGGCCAGTGTGGTTGGAGACTTAATTGAAAAAATCAGTCCGGATATTGTCGTCATTACCGGACACGATAGTTATTCGGAAAAAAAAGGAAAACCAAATGAATTAAAGGCCTATCGTCATACGAAAGATTTTGTGGAAACGGTGCGAGCGATTAGGAAAATCGAACGTCACTTAGATCAGCTCGTCATTTTTGCTGGTGCCTGTCAATCGCACTTTCAATCACTCATTCGAGCGGGTGCAAATTTTGCATCATCGCCTGAACGGGTGAACATTCATGCGCTAGATCCCGTCTATATTGCGGCTAAAGTCTGTTACACATCGTTTATGGACCGAGTAACCCCAGAAGATCTTATTCGTCATACGTTAACAAAGCAAGACGGTATCGGTGGGATTGAAACAAGGGGGTTCTTTCGGACGGGGATGCCGCTGATTGAAGAGGATGACGACTGAACGTTCACAACTTAGCCATAATTGTATAATAGGCGATGGGAAGCACGACTATCGAGGGGGTTTTTAATTGTCTGAAAGTTTAAATAATGACTTTGGTCGCATGAAAAGAAAAAAATATATTGACAAGTAAAATTAATAACTGTTATAATAAATAATTTTATTGACTTCGTTTTTAGTTCGTGCTATAATGAACAAAGTGAGGTGAAGTGTAGTGGCGAAAACGCTGGTTGAGATTAAACGTAGTTAGATAGTCAGATTGGAAAACGCTTGAAGCTGATTGCGAATGGCGGAAGAAAGAAGACAGTCGAACGGTTTGGAACGCTTGAGGAAACGTATCCGTCAGTCTTTGTAGTAGCATTAGACCAAGATGAAAATGCGTTCGAACGCGTTTCATACAGTTATGCGGATATTTTAACAGAAACAGTTGAGTTAAACTTCATCAATGAAGGCCATATGGTAGCATTAGAGCAGTAATTCGTTACTGCTTTTTTTGTTGGATAAAAACCCGAAGAATTATGAAGATTTTTTGGTTTTCTCTTGCTTAAAACCGTATAAAATGTTATATTTACTTCAAAATATTCGGTTTTGAGGTGAAGGAATGAAACGAAGTGATCGGTTAATCGGAATGACAGAATACGTCCTTGAACATCCGATGGAATTAATCTCGTTACCTTTCTTCTCTGAGCGATATCAAGCAGCTAAATCATCGATCAGTGAAGATTTAACGATTATGAATCAAATGTTACAACATGAAGCATCGGCCATCTAGAATCAATTTCAGGCGCGGCAGGTGGCGTACGCTATATTCCAAATGTCGCAGCAGATAAGAGCCATCAGTTTTTGTCTGTATTAGCTGAGCGTCTAGAAGACCCGGCCCGCATTTTACCTGGGGGCTATTTATTTATGAGTGATATACTCGGTGAGCCGCAAACGGTCCGTGAGATTGGTCGGTTATTTGCGAGTGCTTTTACCGATCTTGAACTCGATGCGGTTGTGACAGTCGCAACAAAAGGTATTCCGCTTGCCTATGCGGTGGCGAGCTTTTTAAATGTACCAGTTGTCATCGTGAGACGCGATCCGAAAATTACGGAAGGATCAACCGTCAGCATTAATTATGTCTCAGGCTCTTCAAAGAAAATCCAAACGATGGTGCTAACGAAGCGTAGCTTAAAACAAGGAGCGAAAGTCTGTATCATTGATGATTTTATGAAAGCAGGCGGCACGATCGATGGCATGAGAAGTTTGTTGAAAGAGTTTGAAGCAGAAGTGAAAGCTATTGGTGTATTAGCAGAGGCTGAAGATGAAGAAGATGAACGGGTTGTGACAGATTATGTCTCGCTTATTCAAATCTCTCACGTTGATGTGAAAAACCAAAAAATCGAGACGACTATCGGTAATTATTTCGATCATATTCAGTAACGATACGCGCGCTTTCCTTGATCAGAACAAAACAGATGAGAAAAAATGCAAAAAAGTTGAATTTTAGCAGGAATTTATACTTAACATGTTGAATCTATCTATTGTGTGTTAAAACTTATAAGGTGGTGAGCATAATGGAAGTTACTGATGTAAGGTTGCGTTGTGTGGAAAGTGATAGTCGAATGAAAGCCATCGCTTCTATTACGCTAGATGAGGCATTTGTCGTTCATGACATTCGTGTTATTGATGGAAATAACGGCTTATTTGTAGCCATGCCGTCAAAGCGGACACCGGACGGGGAATTTAGAGATATTGCCCATCCAATCAATGCGAAAATGCGCAATCTAATTGAAATTGCCATTCTAGCAAAGTATGAAGAAACATTGAAAGAAGTGGCGCAAGAAGAAGTCGGGGTCTCTTAATTGTTATTCTTATTACCGCATAAAAGCTTCATGCGGCTATCGTGTTTGTTTGATCAATCATGATAGTGCGTCTTGAAGTTTTTTTGTTTTTTTTACTCGTCATTTAAAAAAGCAACGCAGTGATGACGCTTTCAATGGTTCAACCTTTGTTATTTCAATGAAATTCTAAGGAATTGGATTGATTTCACGCACCTTTTAAGATATATTTTAACATGGTATAATTTTATCAAGTACATAATTCAAAACATATCAATAGATTAATCGGAGGTTTCACTATGAGTAAACGATTTGCTGTTATTTTAGCAGCAGGGCAAGGTACACGCATGAAATCCAAGTTATATAAAGTCTTACACCCCGTGATGGGACGACCAATGGTTCAACATGTCTTAGACCAGCTACAATCGCTTGATTTAAGTGAGATTATTACCATTGTCGGTCATGGTGCTGAAAAAGTAAAAGAAGAGCTAGGTGAAGTAAGTCAGTTTGTCTTACAAAGAGAACAATTAGGGACCGGACATGCTGTCATGCAATCGGAAGACTTGCTTAGAGACAAAGAAGGTGTGACGCTCGTTGTTTGTGGGGACACCCCACTGTTAACTAAAGCCACTTTGGAACAAATGTTTCATTACCATCAAGAAAAACAAGCAAAAGTGACCGTGTTAACAACAACGATTCCTGACCCAACAGGTTACGGAAGAATTGTGAGAAATAGTGATGGTGATGTTTCGAAAATTGTCGAACAAAAAGATGCCTCAAAAGAAGAGCTAGCGATCCAAGAAGTAAATGCTGGTACGTATTGTTTTGACAATGCCTTTTTATTTGACGCATTGAAAAATGTGTCTAATGACAATGCGCAAGGGGAATATTATTTACCAGATGTGATTGAAATTGCGAAAAAACAACAAGAAACCGTCGCAGCTTATCAAACAAAAGATGCTGATGAAACGCTTGGTGTGAATGATCGTCTAGCGCTTAGTGAAGCAGAACGTTTGATGAAACAGCGCATCAACAGAGAGCATATGAAAAATGGTGTGACGATCATGGATCCATTAACGACATACATCGCCCCAACGGTTCAAATTGCTTCAGACGTCGTCATTGAGCCAGGGACAAAGATTTTAGGTCATTCTATGATTGGGACAGATTGTGTGATTGGCCTAATAGTGAAGTTATTGACAGTCATATCGGAGAACAGTCTAAAGTCCTTCATAGTGTCGTACATGACAGCAAGGTAGGAAATCGCGTTAATATCGGTCCATTTGCGCACGTACGTCCAGCCTCAGATATTCGTGATGATGTGAAAGTCGGCAACTTTGTGGAAGTGAAGAAATCTGTTATTGATGATGGTAGTAAAGTATCTCACTTAAGTTACATTGGTGATGCTGAAATCGGTAAGAATGTGAATGTCGGTTGTGGTTCGATTACAGTGAACTATGATGGATTAAATAAATTTAAAACGATTATTGAAGATGATGTGTTTGTTGGATGTAACACGAACTTAATCGCACCGGTGACTGTCGGACGCGGGGCTCTTGTTGCGGCTGGTTCAACGATCACAAAAGATGTACCAGAAGTCGCACTTTCAATTGCCAGAGCAAAGCAAGTCAATAAAGATGGTTACGCTAAAAAGTTAAACAAGCTATTAAAATAATAGCCGTTCATAAAACTAAAACAATCAAATTAAATGGAGGTCTGACAGAATGTCTGTTGATTATCAAGATCGTAAATTAAAGGTGTTTTCACTGAGTTCAAACCCTGAATTAGCTAAAGAGGTAGCGGAACATATTGGTGTACCGCTCGGTAAAAGTTCAGTGACATCATTTAGTGATGGTGAAATTCAAATTAATATTGAAGAAAGTATTCGTGGTTGTGACGTGTACATTATCCAATCGACATCAGCCCCAGTTAACCAGCACTTAATGGAGCTTTTAATTATGGTCGATGCACTAAAACGTGCTTCAGCTGCGACGATTAACGTCGTTATTCCTTATTACGGTTATGCACGTCAAGACCGTAAAGCACGTGCTCGTGAGCCGATTACTGCCAAACTTGTGGCGGATATTATTCAAGAAGCGGGTGCTGACCGCGTGATTACGCTTGACTTACACGCACCACAAATTCAAGGTTTCTTCAACATTCCTGTTGATCAACTTGTAGGGGTTCCCATCTTAGGTGATTACTGGAGCGAGAAAAATCTAGAAGATGTTGTGATTGTATCACCTGACCACGGTGGAGTGAGTCGCGCCAGACAACTTGCTGAGCGCTTAAAAGCACCGATTGCGATTATTGATAAACGTCGCCCACGCCCGAACGTGTCAGAAGTGATGAACATTGTTGGTAAAGTCGACGGAAAAACAGCGATCTTGATTGATGATATGATTGATACGGCCGGTACCATTAGCCTAGCAGCTAATGCGTTAATTGAAAATGGCGCAAAAGAAGTCTATGCTTGTTGTACACACCCTGTTCTGTCTGGGCCAGCGATTGAGCGGATTAATGACTCAGCGATTAAAGAGCTTGTCGTGACGAACTCCATCGTCTTACCGAAAGAAAAGCAAATTGATAAAGTTGTGACATTATCTGTCGCACCACTTATTTCAGAAGCGATTATTCGTGTACACGAAGAGCTATCTGTCAGTGTTTTATTTGATTAATTAAAATTTTATGTTTAATGTGTGCTGCTTGTGGGAATATACTCTAGTAGAATCGCTTCTTTAACGTGCTTAGATAAACTTTAAGCTTATCGATTCTAACAGTTGTTAGATAGAAAAAGAACGAAATTTATTGGAGGTTGACACTTATGGCAGTCAAGTTAAAAGCAGAACGAAGAGATGATTTAAAGAAATCGAATACGAAAGCTATTCGCGATAAAGGATTTATTCCTGCGGTTGTGTATGGTAAAGGAAAAGAAACAATGACCGTTCAAGTCGACAGCATTGAGTTATTAAAAACCGTGCGTGACGAAGGACGTAATGCGATTATTAGTTTAGATGTAGACGGCACATCAGTTGATGTCATGCTACATGAATACCAAGTAGAACCACTTAAAGATCAGCTTGTTCACGCTGACTTTTATATCGTTGATATGAAGCAAGAAATGGACGTTATGGTTCCGGTTCACTTAGAAGGCGAATCAAAAGGTCAAAAAGAAGGCGGCGTGTTACAACAGCCTGAATACGAACTGGAAGTACGTGCAAAACCTGCGGATATTCCAGAAGAAATCTTACTTGATATCTCTGACTTAGAAGTAGGGGATTCGATTATGGTCTCTGACTTAAAAGATGGCAAGAACTATGAAATCTTAGATGATGAGAACACAACCATTGTTGCGGTCACAGCACCAGATAAAGTAGAAGACTTAGAAGAGACGGAAGAAGAGGAAGACTTAGAGCCTGAACTCGTTGGCCAAAAAGGTAGCGGTGAAGGAGACGAAGAATAAACGTCTTACAGATAGCATGCTTATTAAAAGCTTGGATGACTGCGGTCTTCCAAGCTTTTTGATTGTATAATCATCAGATTTTTTCAAAATAAGAAGCACTTAAAAAATGAAAGCTGGGAATGTTGTATGTCATTACTAGAGGATTATATTATTGCTCTTACGAACCTATACGGTATCGTCTCTCCAGAAAAAGTTCAGGAGGTCTCAGCCTACAGAT
Organism: Halolactibacillus sp. JCM 19043; assembly: GCF_001310395.1. NCBI lineage: Bacteria > Bacillati > Bacillota > Bacilli > Caryophanales > Bacillaceae > Halolactibacillus > Halolactibacillus sp. JCM 19043. Next base: position 44,477 of record NZ_BAXD01000014.1, on the reverse strand, counting down.
GACATGACATCTAGTTTTGTTACGACGATGCAGGGTTTCTTTGTCTCGAATTTAATTAAAGAGTTTAATTAACTTGATTATTACACGAGTTTAAAGAAAAACAAGCCTTATTACGTGCCGAAGAAACAACCATTACTCAAATATACCGATCCTTATTATAAAGAAAACGGTATCAGTTTGTGTCCCTATAGTTCTCATCGCCATTTATAACCGTGATCTAATAGCCTACCCATCGTTTTTAAAGCAGTGACTTAAAAAACGATGGGTAAAGAGTGATTTCTCTTTCATTTTCATTTGAAAACAAGTAGAATGGTAGTCAGATATAACCAACTGGAGGATGTTAGACAAATGAAATTGATTGTTGGACTAGGAAACCCTGGTCGCAAGTATAAAGATACACGGCATAATGTTGGCTTTATGGTCATCGATGAACTCGCCAAGCGAAAAGGTTGGGGCCTTAATAAAAAGAAGTTCCAAGGTCATTATGCTTATGAAGTTGTCGGCACAGATAAAGTGATTTTATTAGAACCACAAACGTATATGAATTTGTCGGGCGAAAGTGTTAAGCCGCTCGCGGACTTTTATGGGATTAAATCTGAAGATATCGTTGTCGTGTATGATGATTTAGATTTACCAACGGGTAAAGTACGCTTACGACAAAATGGGAGCCATGGTGGTCATAACGGGATTCGATCAATGATTGACCAGTTAGGGACGAAAAACTTTAACCGGGTACGAATCGGGATTGATCGTCCAAAAGAAGGTTTAACCGTCACCGATCACGTGTTAGGTCGTTTTAGTAAATCAGAACGCGCGCTTATTGATGAAAGTGTGGAACATGCCGCAACGGCTTGTGATGCGTTTATAACAGAAGACTTTCAGTCTGTGATGAATAAGTTTAATTAAGCGACGCGCTAATTATATACCATATTAGAAAGAACCCTCTTAGTCATTGACTAATGAGGGCTAGTTGTATTGGTGATGTCTATTCGACATAATCGGTAAAGATTCGTGAAAGCGGGTCGTTTAATGACAGCAAAAGAAGAATAGGTGTAGCTTTGGTCGAATAACCAAAGCCTTTTACTATGTATAGATACAGAAAGGTGGGGATTTCCTTTGCGAGAAATGAACCGATATTTATTAACTTACGATGACGTCAATTCAATGGTTGACGGAGTCAAAAAAGGTATAGGTGAACAGCAAGTATCCGGTCTTCCAGGATCGGCGAGAAGTTTATGGATGGCAAGTATTCAACAAGCCGTGGAAAAACAAACCGTCGTCGTCACACATCACTTATCACAAGCGCAAGCACTAGTAGATGATTTATCCGATCTTATTGGTACGGATCAGGTCTTTTTATATCCGGTAAATGAATTAATTGGGACCGAGATGAGTGTCGCTTCACCTGAATTAAAAGCTCAGCGGATTAAAGCGCTTGTTGATTGGACGAAGCGGGATAACGGTGTCCTCGTTGCGCCTGTGGCTGCTTTAAAGCGGGTCCTGCCGCCAAAGTCTTATTGGGAACAGTTTACACTCGCGTTTAAGGTTGGAGAAGATGTGCCGTTAGCATCTACGATACAGCAGCTTGTCTTAATGGGGTATGAACGAACGGATATGGTAGAAACACCGGGTGAATTTAGTATGCGTGGGGGCATTTTAGATTTGTATCCGCTGACAGAAGATAATCCGGTTAGAATTGAATTCTTTGATGAAGAGGTCGATTCGATTCGTTACTTCCAAGCCGATTCCCAGCGTTCGCTGCATAAAGTCACGGATATTTTTATCTATCCAAACACCGAGCGCTTACTAACGGATGATGACCGGTCAAGACTTGTTGACACGTTACAAACAAAAACAGCGGATCAATTAACCCGGATCAGTGACTCAGAAGGTCAAACACAATTTGAAGCAATGATAGAACGCGAAATTGATGCGCTTAATGATCAACAAAGCTTTGATGATTTATATAAATATAACCAATGGTTTTACCAAGAGCCTGGTAGCTTACTTAACTATTTACCGTCTGATGGCTTAATCTTCCTGGATGAGATCGGACGGATCAATGAAACGCTCGAACAACTTGATCATGAAGAACAGGAGTGGATTGAGTCACTACTCACCCACCGGCGCTTTTTCTCACATGTCAATCTATCATTCAGCAAGGAAGATATAGACGCACAAGCGACCCAGCAAAAAATCTATCTGTCCATTTTCATGCGTCAATTCCCGCATACAAAGCCTGGGAATATCGTAAACGTCCAAGCGCGTGATATGCAGGAGTTTCATGGCCAGATGCCGCTATTAAAAAAGGAAGTCACGCGTTATAAAAAGAGTGATTACTCCGTTGTATTTATGGTGAGAACACCTGAACGCGCAGAAAAAGTCCAAAGTATTTTAAAGGATTATCAAATAGAAGCAGGACTGGCGGATGAGACCACCTCATTGCCGACAAAACAACCGGTTGTCATGATTGGTCAACTCGATCATGGCTTTGAGTTACCGCTGCATAAACTCGCGGTCATTACTGACCGTGAACTATTTAAGTCCCGGGCAACAACACGAAAGAAACGACCGAAGAAAATGAATAACGCTGAGCGGATTAAGAGTTACCAAGAATTAAAAGTGGGTGACTATGTCGTTCATGTGAACCATGGTATCGGTCGTTTTATCGGGGTAGAAACGTTAGAAATCCAAGGGATGCATAAAGACTTTATGCTAATTCAGTATACCGGTGACGATAAGTTGTTTGTCCCAATTGATCAAATCGATATGGTACAAAAATATGTCGGATCAGAAGGAAAAGAGCCAAAACTTTATAAACTTGGCGGTTCTGAGTGGAAGAAGGTTAAAAGTAAAGTCCAAACGAAAGTAGAAGATATTGCCGATGATTTAATCAAATTGTATGCAGAAAGAGAAGCCTCTGTCGGGTATCAATTCAGTGACGATCACTTAATGCAGCGCGAGTTTGAAGATGCTTTTCCGTATCAGGAAACAGATGATCAATTACGTAGTATTGAAGAGATTAAACAAGACATGCAAAAAGCACGACCGATGGATCGGTTGTTGTGCGGGGATGTTGGTTATGGGAAAACTGAAGTAGCTTCGGGCGGCATTTAAAGCGATTGTCGAAGGTAAACAAGTGGCGTTCTTAGTTCCAACAACAATCTTAGCCCAACAACACTTTGAGACGGCACTCGAACGTTTTCAAGATTTCCCGGTTGATATTCAGATACTCAGCCGTTTTAGAACGCGCAAACAACAAACAGAAGCACTAAAAGGTCTGAAAGACGGCTCGGTTGATTTAATTATCGGTACGCACCGCTTATTGTCAAAAGATGTTCAATATAAAGACTTAGGTCTCTTAATTGTCGATGAAGAACAGCGCTTTGGTGTGAAACATAAAGAAAAAATTAAAACATTAAAAGCCAATGTTGATGTCTTAACATTAACAGCTACCCCAATTCCGCGGACTCTTCATATGTCGATGCTTGGGGTACGTGATTTATCCGTCATTGAAACACCACCAGCGACCGGTTCCCAATTCAAACGTATGTAGTGGAGTATAATCCGCTATTATTACGCGAAGCAATTGAGCGTGAAACAGGCCGGGGAGGACAGGTCTTCTTCCTTTATAACCGTGTCGAGACGATAGAACAAAAAGCCCGTGAGATTGAAAGTTTAGTTGAAGGTGTGCGCGTCGGTGTGGCTCACGGCCAAATGAACGAGACCGAACTTGAAAATGTGATGCATGCGTTCTTAAACCGTGAATACGACGTGTTAGTGAGTACGACGATTATTGAAACGGGTGTGGATATCCCTAATGTCAATACATTAATTGTTGATAGGGCTGACCGTATGGGCTTAAGTCAGTTGTATCAATTACGCGGACGTGTCGGACGAAGTAACCGGATTGCGTATGCCTACTTTACGTATTTACCCGATCAAGTGTTAACAGAAGTCGCAACGAAACGTCTTCAAGCGATTAAAGAGTTTACTGAACTCGGTTCTGGTTTTAAAATTGCGATGCGAGACTTATCAATTCGTGGTGCAGGAAATATCCTCGGCGCCCAGCAACACGGCTTTATTGATTCAGTTGGGTTTGATCTCTATTCAGAGATGTTAAAAGAAGCGGTTGAACGTCGTAAACACGGCTTGACCGGTGAGACAGTAGAAGAGGTTAATCCTGAATTACAACTGAAAATAGATGCCTACATTCCTGATATGTATATCTCTGATGGCAAACAAAAAATCAACATGTATAAACGTTTCCGTGTGGTTGAACATGCGGAAGATTTAGTTGACTTAAAGGATGAACTCGTCGATAGGTACGGCGATTATCCTGCAGAAGTTGAAGCGCTCATTCAAGTAACAGAATTACGCATGTATGCTAGACGTGAAAAAGTAGAACTTATTAAAGAACAAAAGAACACGATTTCACTTACGTTATCGCAAACCGCAACAAAGCAGCTATTGTTTGATAAGCTGACCAACTACGTCAATGATTTTGGACGAATGTTGAAATTTAAATTTGAAAATGATCAAGTGATTTTCACCTTTATGTTTGACAAGCGGTCACAAAATGATCGCTACAGTTATGTAAAAGGTTTATTACAGGCGCTGCATGATTTTAAAGGATAAAGATGTATAAATTTCATTTTTTCAACCCACACTAGTCTAAGAGAAGACGAGGAAGAGGGGAAAGAAGATGAAAGCGACAGGGATTATTAGACGTATTGATGACTTAGGTCGTGTCGTGATACCAAAAGAAATCAGACGTCATTTACGTATTAGAGAAAGTGAACCGTTAGAAATTTTTGTGCAACACCAAAATGAAATTGTGTTAAAAAAATATTCTCCTGTTCAGGCACTTGAAGAGATCGCCTTACCGTATTTAAGGAGCATTCACCATGAGCTTGGTTGTCCGTTATTGTTAATGGACCGGGAACAGTTTATTTTAGGTATTGGTTCAGAAACGAAACCACATCTACACCAACCGATTTCTAAACAGTTAGATGACTTGCTTGATAAACGCCAACCAGTGTTAAAAGAGACGAAAGAAACGTTGGTGTTAAGGGAAGGTGCAGAGGCTGACGTGCGGTACTATTTCGTGCCCATCATTAGTGAGAGTAATCAAATTGGTGGCATTTTAGCATTTACCGAAGGGGAAGAATGGCCAAAAGCAACCGCCAATGTCTTAAATATTTTTGTGCATTTTTTAAAAATGCAGCTAGAGATTTAATGGGAACGCGTGACTATACTCACGCGTTTCTTATTTTTGGTTTTTCTTTTGTCATTTATGTCCTATATTTTTTGGGGATGCTGTTACTCTGTTTCTTTCAAATTAACTAAAAAAGTAAAAGTATTTTGAATAAAAGATATTTAAAAGGCATACGTGTAAGAATGAGGATGAAAAAGTAAGTGAAAGTTTACGGTATATTCCTCATGTAAAGGTTTTACTTGTCAAGTCAGATCAAACCCGCTAGGATAGTAATAGCATGATGTCTCATAAGTGGGGGAAATAGTATGGAAAAAGTTTTAACAGTAGAGAAAGCGCTTAATAACAATGTGGTCATTGCTAAAGATCATGTGTTAGATGAGGTCGTTTTAATCGGGAAGGGCATTGGCTTCAATCGTAAAAAGGGCGATCCAATCGGCCTGAATGATGCCGAAAAGACCTTTGTCCTATCTGACAAAAAAGAGATTGAACAGTATCAAACGTTAATTAGACATCAAGACCCAGAACTTATGGAATTTTTAAATGATATTATCTTTTATATAGAATCACGGATGGACCAGCCACTGAATGAACATATTCACGTGGCGTTAACGGATCACTTAAGCTTTGCGATTAAACGTGCAGGGGGAAACATTCAGTTTAGTAACCCGTTCTTATTTGAAATTGAATCGCTTTATGCGAAAGAGTTTCAAGTTGCTCACGATATCGTAGATAAAATTGATGAGAAGTTAGGCATTAAGTTTCCGGAAGGTGAAATCGGTTTTATTGCCCTGCACATTCATAGTGCTATTACCGATCGCCAGATACGGGACTTAAATAAGCACCATGAATTGATTGCCTTAATGGTGGAACTGATTGAAGATAACTTAAGTGTCACCATCAATAAAGGTGATGTGAACTATAACCGGTTACTGCAACATTTACACCGAGCGATTGACCGCGTGCATCAAGCGAATATCCTTGGAAAAGAACAAAATTTAAAAAATGTCTTGAAAATGACGTATCCCACATGCTATAATCTAGCCTGGAAGTTAGTTAAGGTTATGCAGAAGCAATTAAATAAACCCGTTGATGAGTCAGAAGTGCTTTATTTAACGATTCATCTGCAACGGCTTACAAATAAAATGTAAACGTGTTACTGATTCGATCAGGCATGAGTGAAAAAGCATTTTAAAGAGTAGCAAGACGTCTACCCTTTAGTGCCTTTTTACTCATGCCTTTTTGTTTTTCATCCTAGGCCGAAAAACGATTGAGTCAAAATAAAGCGCCTACATGTTAATTGCAAATGCGAAATAAAAAGGAGGAAATTTTTATGTCAAATTTATTTGGTACTTTACAAAAGATTGGTAAAGCCTTATGTTGCCAGTTGCGTTACTACCTGCTGCTGGTATTTTACTTGCCTTTGGTGCAAGCTTTTCACAAGACACTTGGATTGAACGTTTCCCTTGGTTTGGAAATGACTCTGTCTTACTTATTTTAGAAGTTATGAACAAAGCCGGAGGGGTCGTTTTTGATAACTTGCCACTGCTCTTTGCGGTCGGTGTGGCAATCGGACTCTCTAAAGGTGACGGTGTTGCTGGTCTTGCGGCTATTATTGGTTACTTAATTATGAACGTCACCATGGGTGTTTTCGCAGGTGTGACACCGGATATGACGGAACTACCAGCCTATACACAAATGCTTGGTATTAATACGCTTCAAACAGGTGTGTTTGGTGGTATTATCGTCGGTGTCCTTGCTTCGTATATGTATAATAAGTTCTTTAATATTGAATTACCACCTTTCTTAGGTTTCTTTGCCGGTAAACGTTTCGTACCGATTATCACAGCGTTTACGTCACTGATTCTCGGTTTAGTGATGGTGTTTGTTTGGCCAATCGCTCAAGATGGTTTAAACGCACTTTCTCACTTAATGCTTGATACAAACCGTGCGGTATCAACATTTGTCTTTGGTGTGATTGAGCGGTCACTGATTCCTTTTGGTTTACACCACATTTTCTACTCACCATTCTGGTATGAATTTGGTGAATATATATCACAAGCTGGTGAAGTTGTCCGCGGGGATCAAACAATCTTCTTCGCCCAGTTAGCTGACGGTGTTAACTTTACTGCAGGTAACTTCATGACAGGTAAATTCCCATTCATGATGTTTGGTTTACCAGCTGCAGCACTCGCGATTTATCATACCGCACGTCCTGAAAAGAAAAAAGTTGTCGGTGGTTTAATGTTATCAGCGGCGTTAACGTCATTCTTAACAGGTATTACTGAACCATTAGAATTCTCATTCTTATTCGTGGCACCAGCTTTATTCGGTATTCACGCAGTATTTGCTGGTCTATCATTTATGACGATGTACTTACTTGATGTGAAAATCGGTATGACATTCTCGGGTGGTTTAATTGACTTTATTCTCTTTGGTGTGATGCCTAACCGTACCGAATGGTTCTGGGTGATTGTTGTTGGTTTAGTCTTCAGTGTCATCTACTACTTCGGTTTCCGTTTTGCGATTACGAAGTTTAACTTACAAACGCCAGGTCGTGAAGATGAAGATCAAAAAGAAACACAAGCAAGCAGTAAAGATGAGCGTCCCTTTGCGATTTTAGAAGCCATGGGTGGCGAGGAAAACATTTCAAACTTAGATGCATGTATTACACGTTTGCGTGTGAGTGTCAAAGATATCAAAAATGTTGATAAAAACCGTCTAAAAGAATTAGGTGCCAGTGGTGTGATGGAAGTCGGTAATAATATCCAAGCTATTTACGGACCAGTATCTGATACCATTCGTGGTCAAATGCAAGATATTATCGATGGTAAAACACCGCGTCCAGTTAAAGCAACAGAAGAAGTAACAAGTGCGGATGTTGACATGGACACACTTGACATCCAAAGTCCAATGACAGGTGACTTATTGCCAATTACTGAAGTACCTGACCAAGTCTTTTCACAAAAAATGATGGGTGACGGTTTTGCGATCAACCCAACCGTTGGTGAAGTAGCGAGTCCTGTCGATGGTAAAATCTTAAATATCTTCCCGACAAAACACGCGATTGGTATTGAAGCGGATAATGGTTTAGAAATCCTGATCCATATCGGTATTGATACAGTGAAGTTAGAAGGTAAAGGCTTTACGCAAATACTTGAAGAAGGTCAAACAGTGAAAAAAGGTGATGTGATCATGAAGATGGATCTTGACTATATCCGTGAACACGCGACATCAACGGTGACACCAATCATTTTCACTAACCTTAAAGAAGGACAAGCTGTCCACGTTTCAGAAAGTAAGATTGACAAAGGTCAATCAGGCTTCGCTCAATTAAGTTAAGATCTTTAGAGCACGTTGTGCTTTAAGATATATTTTTTCAGTATACCTTATTGAACGCTCTGTCCTTGCCATGGACAGGGCTTTTTTTTACATGTTTATGATATAATGGACCGTGAAGTGAAGTTGAGAGGAATGTCAGAATGAGTCAAACAGATAAAGAGATGGTCCGAGGAGCCATCATCTTAACGTATGCAGGTTTATTAAGCAAAGTGTTAAGTGCTTTTTACCGGATCCCGCTACAAAATATTACGGGAGATGTCGGGTTTTATATTTATCAACAAATCTACCGTTTATCGATGATGACGATGATGATGTTGTATGGTTTACCGCAAAGTATTGCGGCGTTAGTTATTGAGAAACCTAAGATGAGACAATATAAACGACAGATGCGAATCTTTTTATACAGTGTCTGTTTTAGCTTGTTTATCGTGCTATTTATGATGGCGCCAATGATGAGTGAGTGGATGGGGGATGCCTCTCTTGTAAGCAGCTTACGAGTTGCCTTCTTATTGTTGTTTGTTTTACCAGAGCTTTCCTTACAGCGTGGATTAGACCAAGCGAATGGTTTTAGTAAACGGACAGCTATCTCGCAAGTGCTAGAACAATTGTTTCGAGTCAGTATCATTATTACCGGCGCCATCCTTGTCGTTCGCCTTAATCTGTCACTGTATGATATCGGTGTTGTGGCGAGTTTAGGAGCAATCACGGGAGGTTTGGTCGCGCTCATTTATTTTTATGTCCAAAAAAAACACGAGGTGGTCTTACCTGTTACGGAGAGTGAGGGAGATCACGTCTATCGTGAGCTTATGAAGCCGCTCTTCATCTACAGTGTCATTATCGCCATGAATCATATGATTTTACTACTGTTACAGTGGGTCGATGCCTTTACGTTAGTCGAACTTCTTCAACAACAAGGGGTTGATTTATTAGAGGCGAAGCAGTTAAAAGGTATTCTAGATCGTGCGCAGCCACTGAGTCAATTAGGGATTGTCGCTTCTAGCTCCATTACATTAGCCCTTGTTCCAGGCTTGTCACGAGCAACGAAAGCGAAGAATACGAAACGATTTATCCATTTAGCTGAGCTGGCTTATCGCTATGGGTTATACTTATCAGGTGCCGCGACGGTGGGATTGATTATCCTCATGCCTAAAGTTAACCTCGTCTTATTTAAAGATACAGCTGGAACGCTGAGCTTACAGCTCTTTGTTGTGGCGATTGTGTTTACGTCCCTTGCCATTATTATCTCAAGTATCCTACAAGCAATAGGCAAAGGACGCCAGGTTATTACGGCACTTGTAGGTGGCATGGTTGTAAAATATCTCGCCAATCAGTGGCTTGTGCCCATTTTTTTCTTGCCGGGTGCAGCTGTGAGTACCGTTCTTTCATCCTTAACGATTTTTATCGTTAACTATTACTTACTTAAACAACATTTAAAAGCGCCACTTCGTTTGCCGTTAATGGCTTTTATGGGTTCGCTTATGGTGCTTATGGTGAGTGTTTTAGGTTTAGACTATGTGTTGAGTCCATACTTATTTATGTCATCACGTTTTGCCCAGTTTATTTATTTACTAGGGTTGATTGCGGTGGGTGTCTTTGCCTATGGCTTATCATTAATAAAAACAGGAGCGATGACAACAGAAGAACGTGCTGAGTTGTTTTCGAAAAAAAAATAACATTGTGACGTTGTCGCAATTTACAAAGAGGAGAATATTAATGGGAAAGATACAGATATGTGGCTTAGGTGGCGGTGATTTAGATCAATTGTCTGTTGGTCTTTATCGCACACTAACAAATTATCAAGCCACGGTTTATACTCGAACAGATGATCACCCGGTTATTGAGACGCTAAAAAATGATGGCGTTCAGTTTGAATCATTTGATCATGTGTATACCGCACATGACAATTTTCAAGATGTGTATAGATCGATTAAAGATACCTTAGTTACCTTAGCTACTAAGAGGGATATTTTATATGCGGTGCCGGGGCACCCAATGCTCGCAGAAAAAACCGTTCAATTACTATTAGCGGACGATACCGTCGACGTTGAGATTATCGGGGGACAAAGTTATTTAGATGACTTGTTTAGAGCTGTGAAACTCGATCCAATTGAAGGTTTTACCTTTCTTGATGCGACAGATTTAACGCGGAGAGATATCAACTATCACCAACACTTAGTCTTTTGCCAAGTATATGACCAAATGATTGCTTCAGAGTTAAAGCTTACCTTAATGGAAGATTTACCGGATGATTATCCTGTTACCATTGTAGAAGCCGCTGGTGCAGCGTCAGAACGCATTGAGACAGTGCCACTCTATGATTTAGACCGCGCGGTTACGTTATCTAACTTAACGAGTGTTTACGTTAAGAGACCAGAAGACACACTCTTATCACATCGGTTTGATTATATAAGAGACGTGATTTACCGACTGAGAGCACCGGGTGGATGTCCGTGGGATCAGAAGCAAACTCATGAATCCCTGCGCCATCACTTGATTGAAGAAGCCTATGAGCTGATTGATGCGATTAATGAGGCTGATGATGACGGCATCATTGAAGAGCTTGGGGATGTGTTACTACAAGTATTACTTCATAGTCAAATTGGTGAAGACAACGGTTATTTCTCGGTGGATGATGTCATCCGTACGCTCTCAGAAAAAATGATCCGTCGCCATCCCCATGTGTTTGGCGATGTCATGGTATCCAGTGAAGCGGATGTGATAGAGAACTGGCAAGCCATTAAAGCAAAAGAAAAAACAGACCGTCAGTTAGTATTTGACCGCGTGCCAAAGTCAGCTAGTTCCATCGTAAAAGCAGAGGCCATTAGTAAAATCTTAGCTGAAATAGATGTTTCTCCTATTACCGTTGATCAGGCGCTGGTCGCTTATCGTGATAGCGACGCTGCGACAAAAGAACACAAGCTCGGCGCGCTTTTATTTGCGCTAATAGATGAAGCGCGCTATGATAAAGTGAAGAGTGATGTGGCACTAGAAAGTTACAATCAAGCCATTTTAAAAAAATATGGGAATTAAAAGAGTAACGTTTTCACTCATGGAGTGATAAACGAAGCACAAATTAAAGGAGGATGTACGATGCGCTTAGATAAATTTTTGAAAATCTCACGCTTAATCAAACGCCGAACACTCGCAAAAGAAGTAGCCGACCAAGGCCGAATTACCGTCAATGGTAATCAAGCAAAGGCATCAACCGCAGTAAAAGTGGAAGATGAACTTGTGATTACGTTTGGCCAAAAGATTCTAACCATCAAGATTGATGATTTAAGAGAAAATGTTAAAAAAGATGAAGCTCAGTCACTATATACGGTGATAAAAGATGAACCGGTAGCAAAAAAAGATCCATTTTAATTGTCTATTTACACCCCCTTGTGCATATCGTATAAGCATAAGGAGGGTGTTTTTATATGTTGGAAAACTATCCAGTAGACATGCACGAACAAAAAGAGCACAGTGTGACCATTTTAAATCGATCATTATTAAAAATGATTGGAGTAACCGATGTCGAAAGTTTTGATCCGAGTACATTCTTATTGAACACAGTGAAAGGCCATTGTTTAATTAAGGGGGAGAATTTGCAGTTAAAGACGTTGGATTTAAAAGCACGCCTGATTGAAGTGGAAGGTACCATTGTTGACGTGTCATATATGGATCACCAAGAAAAGAAATCTTGGTTTAGTCAATATTTTAAATAATGATTGTGGCAATCGTTGTTGTCACCTTGTTTGGTTGTTACTTAGCGATGAGTTTTCATATGGATCAACGTTTAAGAATGAAAGAAAGCGGGAAAATATTCCTCACCTTTTGTTTTTCTGTTAGCCTGTATCTATCCCATGCTCTTTTTTATATGTGGTTGCTCTATCTTATTAACGATGGTGAGCATCACGCTTATTTTATTGGATTTATTATCATAGGTGTGATGATATATGAACGGTGGTTATCGACGTGGGGGCATTATGTATTAGTGGTCGTTGTTGGGTGTGTACGCATCATCTTTTTTCTCTGCCACTTACCGTATGCTGTTATTAAAATAACGCTGATGGTAACGCTCAGATGCCTTACTTTTCCGTTCTTTATTCTCATACGGTATGCGGTAAACAAGCTCAAACAATCGAAGGTGAAGAGGGAAGAACTAACAAAAGATGCGACAAATGGCGGTTAAAGACACTGTAGAACCATGAAATGACAAGGGATTTGTCTGAATTAATCCGTAAAAAGGTGGATACATTTTTAATCAAACTATAGTACAATATATGTAAGTTGAAATAGGTAGGTAATGATTAAAGGAGGAGACAGCGATGGGCGAAAGAGATAATGTCAAACGCATTCGATCAAATTATATGAATAAGTACGATGCCAAACAAGAACGTTTCAGAAGAAGACAACGCCTCTTGCGTCGACGTCTCATGGTCTTTGGAATCATCTTCTTTATAACAATTGCCGCTTTTGCGCATGCTTACCTAGAAAAGCAATCACTTTATGCGAAAAAACAACAAGAATATGAACACTTGCAAGAAGAATTAGCCACTCTTCAGGAAGAAGAAACGTCCTTGCAGGAGGAGATTAATCTCTTACAAGATGAAGATTATGTCTTACGTATCGCAAAAACCAACTATTTTCTCACAAAAGAGGGCGAAATCATATTTAAATTAACAGAAGAGACGCCATCTTATTGACATTGTTTTCATTGCCTGGCTATAATATAGCTAGGTATTATATCTTTTTTTAATTCTTAAGGAGGAGCATTTTTTTTATGTCAATCGAAGTAGGCAAAAAGCTGCAGGGTAAGGTAACGGGAATCACAAATTTTGGTGCGTTCGTGGAATTGCCAGAAGGTAAAACAGGTCTGGTCCACATTAGTGAAGTTGCCGATAATTATGTGAAGGATATTAACGAACATTTATCAGTAGGAGACGAAGTGACCGTTAAAGTCCTTAACGTTGAATCTGATGGTAAAATTGGTTTATCGATTAAAAAGGCAAAGGATAACCCGGCACCAACTCGCCGTAAGCCAAATCATAGCCAACAAAAACCAACGCGGGAACGTCCAGAGAATTTCGAGTCGAAAATGAATCGCTTCTTAAAGGATTCAGAAGATCGTCTTGCATCATTAAAGAAACATACGGAATCTAAACGCGGTGGTCGCGGAGCGAAAAGAGGCTAACTCTTACGGTAAGCTTTGAGCTTAAAATATATCAGCCAAGTCATTGTTTCTCTAGTAGAAACAGCGGCGTGGCTGTTTTTATGTGAACTAAGAAGAAAGTCCCGAAAAATGTGTAAAAAATCGCTCGTCTATACTTTTGTGTTTAAAAAGTATAGATATGTGATATAATAAACATGTACGTGTGAACGTACATAAACTATCAAACTTAGGGGGAATTTCACATGAAATTCAAATTATTTTTAGCGATGATTTTATCTGTCGCACTTCTAGCTGCCTGTGGTTCAGACGATACAAGCTCTGATGACACGACAGACGAAGGTGCAGACACAACAACAGCAGCGTCATTTGCCGATGACGGTGAAGCACTGAAAGAAACAGCATCAGAAAACGGTACATGGATCATTATCCCAACACAAGACATGACAGTGGAGGGTGAACTTGTGGTTGCGGGTGAATTCCGTGATGGCGGCGAAGAAGATGGCGACATCTACCGTAAAATCGCAGCTTACACGCAAGATGATGAGCGTAACATTATTGACCAATGGACAATTACAACCGATCGTTTAGTTGTTCAAAGTGAAAACTTAAACTTCCAAGGTGGTATCCTTGAAGGTGATGTGTATGTTGAAGCTAACGGTTTCCAATTACACGAAACAGCAACTGTAACAGGTAACGTTGTCTTTGCGAATGCCGACTACGAAGCATCAGCTGCTTTAGATGGTACGGTTGAAGGCGAAGTATCAGTAGAAGAATAATCAATAAAAGTATTAAATGAAGAGCTTGGGGCTTCCTAAGCTCTTTTTAATTATTATTTTATCGTCTTTGTAAAACTTCATTATTAAAACAAGCATCCACAATCAAAAGAGATTGTGGACGCTTGTTTTGGTTAGAGTGAGTTAATTATTTATCGAATATAACTTATAAAGTGCGCTCTAACATATCGGTGATAATGTGTTTAAGGGTTGCTTTATAGTCACCTTCTGGTAACTTGCTTAAAGTGTTTAAAGCTTTTTTAGTGTAGCGTGCTGCCAGTTTTTGTGCAGCGATCACACCGCCTGTTTGATCAATAAGAGCTTTTAGCTCATGAATGGTCTCATCGCTAAAGGGTGTCTCTTTGTTTAGTAAGGCTCCCACCTTTTCTGGTTGTTGTTGGTAACTATAAATCAGTGGTAACGTATAAATACCTTGTCGAATATCAGCCATGACGGGTTTACCGACGTCTTTTGCATCACCTTTAACATCTAAAATATCATCAATGATTTGAAACGCCATCCCGATATATTTCCCCATATTATACGCACGCTGTCTATCGCGTAATGAGGCCCCACTTTCAGTAGCGCCGGTATAACAGCTTACCGCAAAGAGTTGCGCTGTTTTACCCGAAATACGTGATAGATAGCTCTTTACACTCTTCGGTGGAGTGAAGCGAGACTCTAACTGATCAAGTTCACCGATTAAGACTTTTTCCATACTACGGGCATTGTAATTGAGTAAGTTTAATTCTTCGGTATACTGTGACAACATGTTAAAGCAAATAGAAAAGAGATAGTCCCCGGCATAAATCGCATAGCGATTATCTTTTACTGTGTGTAAGGTAGGGATTTGTCGTCTTGTATCGGCTTGGTCAATCACATCATCATGGATAAGTGTGGCCATATGGAGGGTTTCTAATGCTGCCGCAAAAGCAATTGATTTATCACGGTCGTATTGATTCCCCATTTGACTTGTGAGTAAGGCAAAGACCGGACGTAGCATTTTGCCGTGATTATTCGTCACCTTTTTAATTTGTGCTTCAATTTGTTTGTTTTTTATTCGTATATGTTGACTGATTGTCTCTTCTACTGCCCGAAGATCATCGATGAGCGCCTCGTTATTTTGCCAAATCTGATAGGTAGTCATAATCTAACCTCTTTCATATCATCTATTTCAAGTGTTTTTAAGTCCATATAATAGTGCAGACGTTCGACGCGATGTAATAAATAGTGAGCGGCAATACCGGTCGCAATGCCTGTTAAAATACCGATTAGCGATAACACGGGTAAATAAAGCATCACACTAAAGGTATTGGCGACAAGACTAGCGACGACTAACTGACCGATGTTATGAAAAACAGCGCCAGTCGCGCTCACACCAATAATGCTGACTTTTGGTAAGTGTTTAACAAACAGCATCCCTAGAAAGCTTGCGAGTGCTCCCATCCCGCTATAGAGGAAGGTTGAGACTGTTCCTGCTAAAAGGGTTTGAAGCAATAAGCGTATCACGACCACTTTCATCGTGTCTTTTACCGGTAAGGTATATAACGCCATACAGGTAATAATATTTGCTAGACCAAGCTTTGCGCCTGGCGCAAAGAAAAAGGGTGAAGGAATCATTCGCTCAACTAAGCCGATAATAACAGCTTGGCTAGCGAGAAGGGCTATATAGACAAGTCGTTGATTGTTACTCATAGTGTAACCCCTTCGTGAAAATAAATGAGCTAATAATATCAATCTCTTGGTCATCTGTAGAATCTTTTGCGGTTATTTCAACGATGACTTTATGTGGGAGACAGACAATCGTCTCACCTGGTGAGTCAATCGCGCCTGAACGGACGCAGACTTGATCGTTACAATTAGCGTCGTGCATATGCACCTCACCATTTGATATGTTGATAGTATTATAGTGCCCGTCATCAGAATCAATCGTGATCTGTTCGGTGTCATCTATATCTGACAGGGCGATTTCGTGTAACACCGTTTGGTCTTTGGTGATGACAACAAAGCGTTCACCACCGGATGATTGTTGAGCATAAAAAACAGCAAAAGGAAGAAAAGAAATAACGATAAGCACAAGAATAATAAGAACATCGCTAACTGTTGCGAGTTTAAAAAAACGTGTCATTTCTATCCTTCCTTTCATTGTTTTCTCTATATTAATTGTATAGCCGAACCACAGATGTTTCAATCATTTCTACTTCATACCATAAAGGCGATAAAAGTAGAGTGCGATGGCCCTCTATGAAGAAAGCATCGCAATTACATTATCTATTTAAGTGAGTGTTACTTCTTATGATCGGAGTAGATCGCTTTCGGTTCCCCGTACCAGAACTTGCTGAGTTTTGTTTGGATAAATGGAATCACCCAGTAGTCTAAACCAAACGTACGACCTGAGCCGTTAAGTAAGGCAATCGATGCTGGAAGTGCCCAAACTTTATCCCAACCGAGCATAGCTGTTAAAGTAAACATCACAAGGAAAGCAGCACTTGCAGCTGATGCTAACCAGGCGAATAAACCGGCAATTAAAGCTAAACCAATTGCAAGTTCAACGAAGACCATGGCTTTTTGAGCAAAAAGAGCTAACTCTTGTGTCGGTACAAAAATCTTCATAATCCATTCAAACCAGAACGGCATTTCAGAAAGAATAGGCTCTGCCCACTCACCGCTCGCACCAGCATCTGATGCCGCTGATGTTGCATCTTGTAACCAACCGAAGTTGATGTTAAGTGTATCAGACACTAACCATGAATCTTCACCAAGGCCAGTGAATAATTCACCGACTTTAGAAAAGCTAGATGTGGCTTCGTCCCACTTTGTTTTACCCCAAAGTTTAGAACCAGCTTCAACAATCCAGAAACCACCGACGAATATACGGAGTGGTATGCTCCATAAAACATTACCATAGCGTGTTAAGAAGTCACGGAAAATATTACGCTTATCTTTTGTATGGAAGAATTCGTGTTCAACATACTTGAACATATAGTAACCACTACCAATACCGAAGAAGTAGTAAAGGTTGACTAAGTGTTTAACAAAGTTAGCAAACCAACCACTTAAGTGTAAGCCCATTAAGTCAGCCACACCGTAACGTGCACCAATTGATACCATCACACCGTGGTATTTACCTTCATAGCCTACTTTTTCGCCACCTGTCATTTCAGCGATAATATTTTTCGCTGCGGTTGTCCCTGTTTGTTCTGCAGCTTCAACGATTTGTGGTGTTGGCTTACCTGGTTCTTCTTCGAAGTACGCTAAGTCACCAACAACATAGACGTTTTTATGAGCTTCTGATTGCATATATTTATTTACTTTTAAGCGGCCTGCGCGCGCTTGTTCTAAATCAAATGATTCTGTATCTGTATTAGCTTTAACCCCAGCAGTCCACGCAAGTGTATATGTTGGGATGACTTCGCCGCTTTGAAGCACGATTTCTGTTTCGCGTACTTCAACGATCGGTGAGTCTTTTAAGATTCTTACGCCATGTTTTTGCAAATAGTGTTCTGCTTTATCTGCATCACGACGCTCTAACATGTTAAGAATCGTCGGTGCTGCTTCAATGACATAAATCGTGATTTCTTCAGGATCAAGTTTATGGTCTTTTGCGAGACGACCTTTCCATTCAAGCAATTCACCCGCAAGTTCGATACCAGTAAAACCAGAACCACAAACAGTGAATGTTAACATGGCGCGGCGTGTTTTTTCATCATGTTCATTTGCTGCACGGTGCACCATTGTTTCAATCTGTTCACGCATTTTAACAGCATCTTCCCATGACCAAAGGGTAAAGCCGTGTTCTTTCACGCCAGGTGTACCAAAGTCATTTGGTTCCCCGCCCATACCTAAGATGAGGTAGTCAAAGTTAAATTCGCCTGTTTCAGTGATCACCTTTTTCTTGTCATGATCAACATGTGTGACGTTGTCTGTGACAAGATTCACTTTTGTTCGGTTAAATAAACGACGCAAGTCGAATTGAATCGCATCAGGCTCCACGCGGTGTGCAGCAACCTCGTGTAATTCTGTCATCATTGTGTGGTACGAGTGACGGTCGATTAGTGTAATCGTCACATCGTCGTCTTTTTTAAACTTCTTAGCTAACTTCTTCGCCGCATGAACACCCGCATACCCGGCGCCAATCAAGACGATATCTTTTTTAGCCATACGCTCACTCTCCTAATATATATATTTGTTTCAAATTAAAAATTTGTTGTGAATACTTGAACAACCGTTACCTATTCTAACGCCATTTTTGTCGGATGTCTAGGGCTTTTGAAAGATTTTATAAGAAAATATATAAAAAGTATAGATTTTCACATACTTATATACATATGTTGAATTGTGTCGACTTAAAAAGTGAGAATCTTCATTAATATGTCATTATTTAAATAATATCAACGATGCGCTCTTTCACTGAATTTATATAGAGAACATAATTAAACGACTCATACGCCCTGATAAGGTTATGAAGATAGCGAGATGGTGATTAAAGCAATTAATTATACAAAATAGTTGTCAAAGTATTCACATTGACAAGAAAAACCGCTAGAATAGTAAAGGAAAACCATCACATAGAGTAGGACTGTCTATTATTTTGGTTATTAGCACGTTTCACGTAAAGCAAATGACTGGCACTTATACAGTCCATTCGTTAAGATATAGACTTGTGATAATATTCACAGAAAAACAGCTACATGAAAGAGGGATGAAGATGATGCGATTGAGACGCAACAAGTTAATGAGTTTGTTACTGTTAACCGTCTTATTGTTATCGGCTTGCGGTAATGATGATGGATTATTAGATAGCCCAATAAAAGAAACAGGTTTTGTGTTAGGGACGGTCGTCAATCTATCGGTGTATGATGAAGGAAAAGAAGCGGCTGTATCAGGTGCCTTTGATTTGATTTCGGACTGGGAAGCAGTATTAAGCGATGAAGTCGCGACATCTGAAGTCAGTGCGATTAACAAAAATGCTGGTAAGGAGCCGGTGAAAGTCTCTGAGCCTGTCTTTAACTTAGTGAAAGAGGCGATTCACTATGGTGAGTTATCTAACGGTGGATTTGATGTGACAACCGGTCCATTAACGAATTTGTGGCGGATCGGTTATGACGATGCTAGAAAGCCGTCTCAAGCAGAGATTGATGATACGTTACCGATCGTGGACTATACGAAGATTGAACTGGATGAAACCAATCAAACGGTCTATTTACCATCAGAAAATATGGAACTTGACCTCGGAGGTATCGCAAAAGGCTTTATTGCCGATGAAGTTGTGAAGTATTTTGACGCGGAAGATGTGACCACAGCGATTATTGACCTTGGTGGTAATGTGTACGTAAAAGGCAACCGACCATCAGGTGAAGAGTGGACAGTTGGTGTTCAAAATCCTTATTTAGGACGTGGACAATTGCTTGGTCGTATTCGGGCAAGTGATCTATCCGTCGTAACGTCAGGTATCTATGAGCGTTATCTAGAAGTTGATGGCGAACAGTATCATCATATCCTTGATCCAAAGACGGGTTACCCATATGATAATGAGATTGCGGGAGTTACAATCGTGAGCGAAACGTCAGTGGCAGGTGATGCGTTATCAACTTCTGTTTTTAGTTTAGGTTTAGATGACGGACTTGCACTTATTGAAACATTGGAAGATGTTGAAGCGGTGTTTGTCACAAAAGATAAACGAATTGTGCTATCCAGTGGATTAACCAATCAATTTGAAGTGTTAAATGAAAATTTTGAAACAAATGAGTCGTGAGAGAAAAAGGAGAGCGAAATATGACGATACCTACATTTTTAAAACTTGTTGAAATCCAAACGAAAATTGCGAGTGTGTTTCCGTTTTTAATTGGAATCTTATTCGTCTGGCTACGCTTTGATAGCTTTGATGTGGTGAATACCTTGATTTTCTTTATCGCGATGTTACTGTTTGATTTAACAACGACGGCGATTAATAATTTTATGGATTATCTAAAAGCAACCTCAGATGAATACCGAAAAGAACGCAACGTTATCGGTCAAGAAAATATTCCGACAACGCTTGTTTTTCAAACGATTATTACCATGCTCGTGATAGCGAGTGGATTAGGTATTTGGTTGACGGTGAGAACGGATTTATTCGTCTTAGTCATTGGGGCTATTTGTTTTGCGATTGGCATTTTTTATACGTTCGGTCCCATCCCCTTGTCACGTATGCCACTCGGAGAAGTTTTCTCAGGCTTTACGATGGGCTTTGGGATTATCTTTTTAGCTGTTTATATTAATGCTTATGACCAAGGTATTGTTCACTTAGGCTTTGACGGCGCAACGTTACAGTTTGAAGCGAACTTGATTTATTTATTAGAAATTCTGTTGATTAGCTTACCGAGCGTACTAACAATCGCGAATCTGATGCTTGCTAACAACATTTGCGATTTAGAAGAAGACATTAGTAATTATCGTTTCACGCTCCCTTACTATATCGGTAAGGACGCTGCGGTGAAATTATTCAATGTCCTTTATCTGTTAAGTTTTGTGGCGATTATTGCAGCAGTAGCGTTACAAATTGTGCCGGTTGTTGTGCTTATTAGTCTGATTAGTTTTTATCCTGTCTTAAAACATGTCCAGTTATTTAATAAAAAACAGATTAAACAAGAAACGTTTGTCGTATCGGTGAAAAACTTAGTGATTGTCAATGGTGCACTTGTGGCGAGCTTTTTATTGGCGTTATTCATATAATATTTTACGATATTGTTTAAGAAAAGATTACTTTCCAGGCTTGACGTCTATCAAGCGGCTATAAATAAATCTAAGAAAGGGGTGAGACATCTTGAGAAAAACAGTTTTAAAAGTGACCAACGGTTATTACCGTTATGATAAACGTTATGAGGACTATCAGTTAGAAAATATCAACTTATCACTCTTTGAGGGTGAATGGATCAGTTTGATTGGTGATAATGGTTCGGGAAAATCCACCCTTGCGAAAGTGTTATCAGGGCTTTATCACTTAGACCGAGGAACGGTATTTCTCAACGGTGTCTTACTCGCGGAAGAGACGTTACCGTTATTCAGAAAAACAGTGGGTGTCGTGTTTCAAAATCCAGATCATCAGTTTATCGGTACGTCGGTCGAAGATGATGTTGCGTTTAGCTTAGAAAACCAACAGATTGCCAGGACTGAAATGAAGTGCCGGGTAGAAAAGGCGCTAAGAGATGTTGACATGTGGGACTTAAAAACCGAGGACCCGACCAGTCTTTCCGGTGGTCAAAAACAGCGGGTACAAATTGCAGGACTATTAGCGATGCAACCAGATGTGATGATCTTTGATGAGGCGTTTGTCATGCTGGACCCATATAGTCGGCGTGACTTATTACACTTACTACGTGATTTGAAAGAAACGTATCCACTCACGATTATCTCGATTACCCATGACCCAGAAGAAGTTGAGCATAGTGATCGTGTGATTGTGATGGAAGAAGCCAAGCTGAAAGATGACGGGACAGTGGCGGATATTTATCAACGTAACCACAGTCTAGCGCCACCGCCAAGTGAGGCGCTACACCGGTTGTTGATTGAGAAAAATCATGCATTAAAAGAAGGATTTATGTCACAAGCGGACATGGTGAAGCACTTATGCACATAACTTTTAATCGCGTCAGTGCCAATTATCAACTAGGTCCGATTAAACGGGCAAATATTTTGACAGACTTATCGGCAGAAGTTAAGCCGGGTTCATTTACGGCTGTTATTGGTCCAACCGGTGCCGGAAAGTCCAGTCTACTCAAACTCATTAATGGCTTGTTGTTACCGAGTGTGGGCGAAGTCAGTGTCGGTGAGGTTGTGTTTACCTCTAAAGCGTCAAAACAAGCGTTAAAACAAGTGCGAAAACGCGTTGGAATGGCTTTTCAATTCCCAGAACATCAATTGTTTGCCGAGACGGTTTATGAAGACTTAGCTTTTGGTCCACGTAACTTTCATATGACAGACAGCGAGATTGACGCAACCGTCAAGCATGTGTGTCAGTTAACAGGGATTGATCAATCGCTCCTTGAGCGGTCACCTTTTAGTCTTTCGGGTGGACAACAACGCCGTGTGGCGATTGCGGGGATTCTTGCGACGAAGCCAGATATCCTTGTGTTAGATGAACCAGCCGCTGGGCTAGACCCAGCAGCAAAAAAACAGATTCTAGAGATGTTATCTAACTTACACAGAACAGAGAAGTTAACGACACTCATGGTGACTCATGACATGGATGACGTTGTTCATTATGCCGATGATGTTATCGTGATGGCGGAAGGTCAAATTAAGGCCCACTTAGACGTGCGGTCATTGTTTGCTGATCAAGATTTACTGGACCGCTATCAGTTAGACGTCCCTACGGCTCTCTCGCTTCAACAACAATTGGAACAGGCGAAAGGTGAGCGGTTAAATAATCGGTCACTGACATTAACAGAGCTGGCTGATAACTTAATTGAGGAGGGATGGGTATGAATCGACTTATTATTGGGCGTTATTTCCCGGGAAATTCACTGATTCATCAACTTGATCCGCGGTTTAAGCTCATCTTTGTGCTCTATTTTATCGGCTTATTATTCTTTTTAGACGGTATGATTCTACAAGCCATCTTTTTTATTCTCACTCTCGTGATTATGGTGTCAACGGGCGTTTCGCTTAAGACGTATGTACGCGGGGTCAGACCGCTCATCTGGCTGATTCTGTTTGCGACGATACTAAGAATTGTGACAACACGTGGAGGAGCCATCTATTATGAAGCGGGGTTTCTCACGCTATCGGAATTTGGTCTTGTGAGCGGAGCGTATACGTTCTTACGCTTTGTTGAGATGATTTTTATTTCGACCGTTCTTACATTAACGACCAAACCGATCGATTTAACGGATGCGATTTACTTCTTGTTAAAACCGCTCCGGTATCTTTATGTCCCTGTGGAAGAATTAAGCCTCATGCTGTCGATTGCGCTTCGGTTTATCCCGAATTTATTAGACGAGACAGAAAAGGTCATGAATGCGCAAAAAGCACGCGGCATGGTGTTTGGTGAAGGTAATCTACTAGAACAGATGAAAGCTCTCACCCCGCTCGTCTTGCCACTCTTTGCCCACTCACTAAAACGAGCAGAAGATATGGCAGATGTGCTTGAGGTGAAAGGTTATAAAAGCGGGGCCAAACGTACCCATTACCGAGCCTTAACGTGGCAAGTAAAAGATACGTTAGGTGTCGGTTTGTTAGTAGTTTTAACATTCGTCGTAATGACGATTAATGTCTTCGGATGATCAATGAAAAGATGAAAGAAGTGAAAAGCTGAATGAGAGATTCATTGGCTTTTTCTTTTTTGGTATTTTTAAAGCGATTGAATTGATAATGTCACAGGAGTCATGATATAACTAGATAGAAAAAC
Source organism: Halolactibacillus sp. JCM 19043 (assembly GCF_001310395.1). Lineage (NCBI taxonomy): Bacteria > Bacillati > Bacillota > Bacilli > Caryophanales > Bacillaceae > Halolactibacillus > Halolactibacillus sp. JCM 19043. The sequence continues at coordinate 20,604 of NZ_BAXD01000014.1, read as the reverse complement.
GAACGCTCGACAGATAAATAACATGTCGTGTGTCTTGAATAGAAAGGGTTTTAACATGAAAGAAAACTTTTGGCGGGATTTACCGCGACCGTTTTTTATATTAGCACCAATGGAAGACGTCACCGATGTCGTGTTTCGACATGTCGTCAGTGAAGCGGCACGTCCAGATGTCTTTTTCACTGAATTCACTAATACTGTGAGTTATTGTCATCCTGAAGGAAAAGAAAGTGTCAGAGGTCGGTTAACCTTCACGGAAGATGAACAACCGATGGTGGCTCACATTTGGGGCGATGAACCGAAGTATTTTAAACAAATGAGCTTAGGTCTAGCAGAAGCTGGTTTTAAAGGGATTGATATTAACATGGGTTGCCCTGTCGCAAATGTTGCGACAAAAGGAAAGGGCTCTGGTCTCATCAATCATCCTGAGAAAGCAGCGGCCATTATTGACGCAACAAAAGCGGGTGGTTTACCTGTCAGTGTGAAGACGCGCATCGGTTATACCGATGTAGAAGAATTGCGCGGGTGGTTAACCCATATTTTAAAACAAGACATTGTTAATTTGTCGATCCACTTACGTACGCGCAAGGAAATGAGTGATGTGGATGCGCACTGGGAGCTGATTCCTGACATTATGCAACTGCGCGATGAAGTAGCACCGGACACCTTAATCACCATTAATGGCGATATTCTTGACCGACAGATGGGCTTAGAACTCGTTGAGAAATACGGCGTTGATGGGGTGATGATAGGTCGAGGTATTTTTAAAAATCCATTTGCGTTTGAAGTAGAAAAGAAAGAACACGACTACAAAGAGTTCCTCCATTTATTACATCGTCATTTAGATTTATTTGATTACTATTCAAGCATAGAAGACCGCTCTTTCAAACCACTGCGTCGTTTTTTTAAGATTTATGTCCGTGGTTTTAGAGGGGCAAGTGACTTACGCAATCAGTTGATGACGACGCATACGACAGAGGAAGTACGAGACATCTTAAAACAGTATGACCAAGTAGAAAATTAAATGCCTATGACAATACCCTTCGCTCCTATATGGATCGGAGGGTTCTTTTTATTTTTATCGATAGCCTTATTCGATTGACCATGTTATAACATCATATGGCTTAAAGAACCTTTCATACCAAGAACCATCATCTCTCGTCACCACTGTCTATTTACTGATAATAGTTTACAAAGAAATCATCTTATATTTACATAAATATGCTACACTCTTCTTAAGAAGGATTTAAAGGAGGCGTGTCATGAAGTTAACAAAAGAAGAGCGCTCATGGATTTTATACGACTGTGGTAATTCAGCTTATTCAATGGCTATTACGACGGCGCTGTTGCCGATTGTCTTCGGTATGTTTGATAATGTCGACAGCAGTATGACGTTAGGATACTTTAATTCGATCGCCAGTATTATCATTGCGGTGTTAAGTCCGATCCTCGGCACGATTGCTGACTATAAAGATAAGAAGAAACGCTTTTTTATCTTCTTTGCGGTACTAGGTATTGCCGCGACCGTATTTCTCGCTGCCGTGCCACCAGAAAGTGGACAGTGGCAATTATTGATTCTCTTTTATGTGTTATCGTCGATCGGTTTCGCAGGCGCGAATATTTTCTATGATGCTTTTCTAGTGGATGTGACGACTGATGAGCGAATGGACAAAGTATCGACGATGGGATTTGCTTTTGGCTATATTGCTAGTGTCATTCCTTTTGGGATCAGCCTCTTACTCGTTTTATGGATGGGTATGGACCAAGTCATCGGTTATCAAGCGGGATTTATCGTGACCGCGCTGTGGTGGGGACTTCTTACGATACCGATGTATCGTGATGTTCATCAGAAGCATTATGTCGCACCTGAGCCAAGGCCGGTTAGAAATAGTTTTAAACGCCTGTTCCAGACGTTTAAGAACATTCGCCAATACAAGGTTGTCTTTATTTTTTTAATTGCTTATTTCTTTTACATTGATGGTGTCGATACCATTATTAAGATGGTAGTCCCGTATGCGACGTCAGTGTTAGATGCGGGAGCATTAGATACGTTCACGTTGTTGGGTATTTTGTTGGTGATTCAGTTGATCGCTTTCCCGTGTGCGTATTTATACGGTACATTAGCTAAAAAATATTCTTCAAGAACAATGATTATTACCGGAATATTGACGTATATCGTCTCTTGTCTTGCGGCGTTTTTCATTACATCGGTCTGGCACATTTTTATTTTAGGCGCTTTAATTGGCTCAGCCCAAGGCGGGATTCAAGCGCTTAGCCGGTCTTATTATGCGAAAATCATACCGAAAGCTAATGCGAATGAATTCTTTGGCTTTTATAATATTTTTGGGAAGTTCGCGGCGATTATGGGACCTGCCTTGATGGCTCTAACAACATCATTAACGGGTAATGCTCAGTATAGTATTTTAGCGATTATTCCCTTATTTATCATTGGTTTAACCGTCTTTATAACCTTGCCGAAAAATTTAGCCTAACATGCCAGAGGAGGAATATATGTGGAACCATTAAACGGAAGACTTGCTAAACATGTGGTTGTTGTGTCATATGATGCTTTTTCAGAAGATCATTTTGAACAAGCAAAACAGTTACCGAATCTTAAAAGACTCGTGACAAGCGGTGTACATACAACCAAACTTAAAAGTGTGAACCCAACGATGACTTATGTCGTCCACTCAACGATGGTGACCGGCGTCTACCCTGATAAACACGGGGTGTTTCACAATAATCCGCTGCAACCTTTTGTTGAAACGGATAATCAGGCGTGGCATTGGTATCGTCAGAATGTCAAAGTTCCAACGATTTATGACGCCGTAAACGCCGCTGGTTTAACGACCGCTGGCATTCTTTGGCCAGTGACCGCCCGTTCAAGCATTAAGTATAACCTACCTGAAGTCGTCGCCATTAACGGTGAGAACCAAGCGATAAAAGTCTTAAAAAATGGTCGTCCACTCTTTTGTTTAGGACTAGAATTAAAGTACGGACGGATACGGGAAGGCACCAATCAACCGTATTTGGATGATTTCTCAACGGCTTGTGCTGTTGATACGATTAAGCGTAAACAGCCGAACTTGATGCTGTTACATTTAATCGATTTAGATGACACGAAGCATGCCTATGGCACAAAAGGTCAAGCAGTGGACGAGGTCATTGAGCGGATGGACAAGCGACTCGGAGATATTATCACGGCAGTAGAAGAGGCCGGTATAATGGATGAGACAGTTTTTATTGTGTTAGGTGATCACGGTCAATTTGATGTGAAATTTAAGGTGTACCTTAATAATGTATTAAAAGAGCACGGTTTAATCGAAGAAACCGCATCCGGCTATGAGTGGCATGCTTACTTTCAAAGTACCGGTGGGTCCGCCTACTTGCATATCAAAGACGGTGACAAAGAAACGGAAGCGCATGCGTTAGCTATCGTCAATGACATTGTGACAAATCCTAAATATGGGGTAAAACAATTGTACAAACGGGAGGAATTAGATGAACTGCATGTCGATCCGTCGATTCGCTATATGCTTGAAGCAAAAAAAGGATATAGCTTTGAAGATGACATAACGGATGAAGACGTTGTTGATTTAACCGCTCGCGGTGAAACATATGCGACACATGGTTACTCAACAGAACAAGATAACTATCGCTGTAACTTCATTATCGCTGGTAAAAACATAAAACTAAATGCACAACTGGGTGAGATTGAAATGGTTGATGTTGCGCCGACGATTGCGCGTATTTTAGGGGTTGAACTTAATGACGTTGATGGTCGAAGTCTAGATGAAGTGTTTAAGGGTGATTGATCGTAAATAATAAGCCTTATATTATGAGGTGACATATGCTACACTAGAGACAATTAAGGAAAAGGAGTGATGGGTGGACGATGAAGAACTAATCTAACGTTTATTGAGCTGAAATCATAAATTTCAAGCAAGATACACGAAGGATTAGTCTGCCCATTTTTACGTGTAGGAGACGTTTATCAATCGATAAATGAGTCCCACGCTTCTTTTTGGTACGGTTAATCCTTCCAGACGACTGGGAGGGTTTTTTGCGTTTTTATAAGTGAAACATCCCCCGAGCTATGAAAGGGATGAGTATTATGGAAGCATTGATACAATTAACAAATGTCACCTATCACTTAGCGGGTAGAACGCTATTGTCAGAGGTGAATGTGACCATTTATGACGGCGATGTGATTGGTATTGTCGGACCAAATGGTGCGGGAAGTCAACCTTACTTCAGCTATTGCACGGAAAAATCGAGCCGGAAGAAGGTCAAGTAAAACAAAGACAATCACTCGCGACACATCACTTCATACAAGAGATGAAAGCCTATCAACCAGACAATGAGAGCGGAGAAAGACACCGCCTCTTGAGTGAGTGGAAAGTTCCTAAGGCGCTATACGAACATTTGAGTGGTGGAGAACAATTGAAGTATCGTCTAGTGGATGCTTTTAGTCAGTTAGTGGACGTACTACTGTTGGATGAACCAACTAATCACTTGGACGAAACAGGTATGCATCAATTGATTGACAGCATTCATCAAACAACCGGCGCTGTCGTGATTGTCTCGCATGACCGCTATGTACTCGACCAAGTGGCAACGAAAATATGGTCATTAGAAAGCGGAACGATTCACGCGTATCCAGGCAATTACTCAGACTTTGTGGAACAACGAAAACAAAAGCAAGTCACAGAAGAGCGTCAGATGAAGAAGCAACAAAAACAAGTCGAGGATGTAAGAAGACAAATGAAAGCCTTGACTTCATGGTCTGACAAGGCCCATCGACAGTCGACAAAACAAGAGGGTTATAAAGAACATTATCGTAAAAAGGCAAAGCGGATGGATCAGATGGTAAAGTCAAAACAAAAGCGGTTACAGCGGTCATTAGAAGCCTCACCCATTGTCCCGGTTGAGAAAGAACCAGCTGTATTTTTCCAGCTTTCGACGCATCAGTCCGTTGGGCGTCGGTATATAGAAGTGAAAGATTTAAGTGTGAGGATTAAAGGGCGCCTATTATTCCAAGATGTACATGTTACTATCCAACATGGGGAAAGAATCGCTTTAATTGGACCGAATGGATGCGGTAAAACAACGTTAATAGAGGTATTAATGGGTAAGAAAGTGGCAACGGGCGATGTGTGGGTATCTCGGTCCGCAAAGGTTGGTTACTTAACGCAGACGGTCTTTGATCTTCCGCTTGACGCGACACCGGAAGAAATGTTTGCACCGCAAACCTTTGATGCGCGGGCAAGGGTCCAACAGGCACTTGCTCAATTAGGTTTTTCACGTGAACAGTGGCGAGAGCAATAGAAGATATGAGTATGGGTGAACGGGTGAAGTTAAAGTTAATGGCGTTTATAATAGAAGGTAAAGATGTCTTAATACTTGATGAACCGACCAATCACTTGGATCTTGCTTCAAGGGAACAGTTAGAAAAAACGTTAATGAACTATCAGGGTACACTCATCATCGTCTCACATGATCGGTATTTCATTCGGAAAGTGACCGATACACAGCTGGTCTTTCATGATCAACAAATCGATAAAAAGCGAAGTTATGTACAATCAGAACAACGCGATACGGACTTACTGACACTTGAGACGAGACGACAAGAAGTTTTGGCTAAACTCAGTATGTTAGAAGAAAAAGGAGTCGAATATGACGTATTAGATGAGACGTTTAACAACTTAACAGAAGTCATCAAGCGCTTAAAAGATTCATGATGACGAAATGAACGGATCAGACTAAGGTAAAAATGATTCAACATAAAACAACACCCGCATGTCCTAGGACATGCGGGTGTATTATGTAAAAAAGTTAATGGTCATATGGTAGCGGCGGAGGGAGTCGAACCCACGACCTCACGGGTATGAACCGTACGCTCTAGCCAGCTGAGCTACACCGCCATAAGAAAGTCACAAGTGATATAATACAACAGACTGAGATAAGTGTCAAGGTTATTTGTGAAAATGTTTGTCTTGTTTTGTTTAAGTATCGAAGAATCACTCGGAAAGTTTAGTCGTCGCACCTACTCATTTTGACAAGTTCTGCTTCTTTTATATGGTTTAATCGAAAGAGATTAAGTATAAGAGGAGCGAATCATGTGCCATTATTAGAAGCTTATAATCATAAACAGACAAAGATTCATCGTCATCGGTCGACGAGTCGACTGACAAAAACGGCTCTCATTGATTTATTGTTGGTCATCATCCTGTCCAGAGCCTCATCTTTGACGTTTTAAGCCCCTTTTTCTTGCCGTATTATTTATATGTTTACGCGCGCGATCAGAGGCATGGTCGGGTGTTGCTGATTGTGAGTCTGTTAAGTAGCTATACAGCAGGCGACTCCATGTTTTATCTTATGATGGTGCGTCTCGTTTTATTCATCCTTTGTGAAAGATTTGGATTGTTTGAACGACGAGCCGTGATCCCGTTTGTTTTAGGTGGTATTCAACTCATCAGTCATCTGATGATTGAAGTCTTTATCCAGCCACTATCGATTTTAACCATAGCCCTTGCAAGTATGGATGCGATTTTAACAGGTGCTTTTTGGCGTCTATTTCGAGAGTGGCAACATATGACCCTCACGGTGAAGACGAAGCTTACCCATGAACAAATATTTAGTTTACTCGTGTTAATGTTTGGTCTCTTTTCAGGTCTCGATGCGTATAGTTGGTCGATGTTTCATCCGGCCGTGTTATCCGGGCGATTCATCGTCTTTGTATTAGGTTACAGCGGAGGTATGTTAGTTGGGGCGACTTTCGGTGTGGTGACCGGGGTGCTATTTAGTTTTTTATCACCGGTTTACTCATCGGAAATTATTTTACTTGCGACCCTTGGAATCATCAGTGGGGTACTAAAAGGAAAACCGAGAATCTATTCTGTAGGGTTGGGCACTCTTACGACGTTACTTTATAGTTTGTATTTTATGGAAGTGGCGCTTCTTTCTTCTGTCGTACATACAGTGATGAGTGGGGTGTTGTTACTCTTAATACCGAAGAAACAGCTGAAAAGCCTTGCGTTATTATTACCGACAACAGACGAAGCAATTCATTTTCAACAGCGCTATTTAAAAGATTTAAGAAAAGTCACGTCCGCACAAATGTCACAGTTTGCTGATATTTTTAACAGTCTATCAGAATCAATTGAAGCAACCACATCTCCGCCACTTGATGATGTGTGTCTTAAAGTGATGCACAGCACGTGTCAGAGCTGTTTAAAGTATGACTGGTGCTTCGGTGACCGTAAAGCACAAACGATTGATGAACTGATGACTGTGACCGAAGCGCTAGATGATGGGATGAGTCTTACTCATATTGAGGCATCATTACCGTTATGTATTAAAAAACGAAAAGTAATCTCGGAAATGAAAGAAGCACAGCTCTATCAACGATTAAAACATGATGTCACCATGCACCAACGTCAAGCACATCTGTTAGTGAAAGATCAATTAAAGGGGGTCTCTCAAGTGATGGGTAACTTCGCCGAGGAAGTGATGAAAGAAGGGTGTCACTATGAAAAGCAAGAACAGGATATACTAAAAGCCATTAAGCAACTCGGGATTAAAGTAGAAAACTTATCTATTTACTCACTTGAGACCGGTAATATTGATATCGAACTCACGATTATTCAAAAGCGTTATTTTGATGAAGCGGCTAAATTAATTGCCCCACTACTATCTGATATTTTAGCTGAAGTCGTCATTGTACACGATGAAACGATTAATACCTTGCCGCACCATCAACAATTTTTTAACTTTAAATCGGCTAGAAACTATACGCTCACTCTCGGAGTGAGCCATGCTGCAAAAGGAGGAGGTTTTATTTCGGGAGACAGTTATCAAATGATGGACGTGTCTCAAGGTAAGTATGTTCTCGCCATTAGTGATGGGATGGGAAATGGTCGTAAAGCACAAAAAGAAAGTATGCGAACATTAGAGTTACTGAACAAAATACTTCAATCTGGTATGGATGAAGTCATTGCGATCCAATCGATCAATCAATTGTTGTCGTTAAGACAAGATTTTGATATGTATGCGACGCTCGATTTAGCGATGATTGATTTACAATCAGGTAAATTACAGTGCGTAAAAGTTGGGGCAGCGACAAGCTTTGTGAAGCGAAAACAGTCAGTTGATACGTTGACCTCATCAAACTTACCAATTGGGATTATCCAAGATGTTGAAGTGGATAAGATTGATGTCAGTTTAAATGAGGGTGATCTCTTGATAATGATGAGCGACGGCATTATTGAAAAACGCGAAGACCATGTACATGCGCTTATTCAAAATCTAAGAACGACTGACCCGCAAGCAATAGCGGACCTCTTGCTGGATGGAGCGATTATTGACCATGATCAGACGATTGCAGATGATATGACGGTCATCGTCGCACGTCTCGATCGTTTTGAAAGCAAGTGGCAAACGATTCCTTATCAAGCCATCGAACAATACTCTTACGGTTAACACCCCGTACATAACGCTTTGTTATGTACGGGGTATTCTCTTTTAAAGTGATGACACTCTTTTCGGTTGGTAGTTGCTTAAGTTGCCTATTATTCGTTATCATATAGAAGATACGCCTCTTCTGTGTGGTTAACTTTTAAGTGACGTCAAAAAGCGCACAGCGGTGGTGTTTTTTGTATAATGGAAAGAACAATAAAGATCTCGATTTAATCGAGCACGTTTCATGAGTGAATGAAACGATTATGTATATAAAGAAGGTCATGTGTATGTATACAAAGGTAAAAGAACATATTGTAACTAACCAGCTCATTAAAGAACGCGAGAAACTACTACTTGCTGTCAGCGGTGGGCTGATTCAATGGCGATGCTAGACGTGTTTAGTCGTTTAAAAGCAACGTTTACATTCTCGTTTATGGTCGTGACGGTTGATCACGGGCTTAGAGGAAAAGAATCTGAAGCTGACCGGTTGTTTGTTGAACAGTATTGTGAGGCAAGAGCTATTCCCGTGATTGGTCAGACAGTCGATGTGATAGGTTACAAAAAGCAACATCAGGTTGGGACGCAAGTGGCAGCCAGAGAAATGCGCTACAAAGTGTTTCAAGACGTAATGAAGGTACACGACTGCGAAACACTCGTACTTGCTCACCATGCAGATGATCAAGTGGAATCCCTCGTTATGCAACTCATTAAATCAACCGATCCGCGTAAATTAACAGGGATGCCAGAAGTCAGAGCCTTCGGTGATAAGCGATTAATCCGACCATTCCTCCACGTAGCTAAAGAAGATATTTATCAATACTTAGACAAACAACAAGTACCTTATCGAGAAGACCCGTCTAATGCGGATGATCACTACCGGCGTAATGCCATTAGGCACCACATTATTCCTCTACTGAAACAATTTAATCCTGAGCTACTAAAGACGACGAGCGTATTGATGTCGCATCTAAAAGAGGATGACGATTATTTAACGAAAGAAGCACAGAAGCGATTTGACCAATATGCGGAAAAACAGAGCGTGAATCGGGAGATTTCAATTGATATTTCCGTTGTAAAAAAAGAGGCTCGTGCTTTACAAAGACGCCTGTTTCATCTAATATTAAACTATCTGTATGATACACTTCCATCTCGTTTAAGCTATAAACATGAAACGGCTTTTTTTAGCTTACTTCAACATACGGACGGACATCGTTCGGTTGACTTACCAGATGGACTTGTGATGAGACAAGTTTATCACCGGTTGATGTTTCGCTTTAAAGACCAGCAGGCTTGTGAAACAATGGTCAATGACAAAGCGTCTATCTCTCATCAGCAACACGGGCCATTTACGAAGGCAATCGTTAGCGAGAAGAAAGACGCGACAAAAGATTGTCTCTACTTACCGTATGAATTATACGATAAAGGTATGTATAAAATACGTACCCGTAAAGCTGGAGACAAGATTTATTTGCCGGAGCTTGACGGCCACAAAAAGGTGAGTCGTATCTTTATTGATCACAAAATCCCTCAAGATCATCGTGAGGACTGGCCCTTGTTAGTTGATCAACATGATCACGTGGTCTGGGTGTTGGGATTGACCAAACCGTTCATACAAACACATGTGGAAGCAAAACAGTATGTGAAATTAACGTATCAAAAAAAATCATTTTAAAATATGTAGGAGGATTATGATGCATAACGACATCGAGAAAATATTAGTGACGAAAGAAGAGATTGACCAAAAGTGCGAAGAATTAGGGAAGGCGTTGAGTGAGGAGTACCGCGATCGTTTCCCATTAGCGGTTGGCGTATTAAAAGGTGCCTTACCGTTTATGTCAGATATTTTACGTCACATGGATACTTATTTAGAAATGGACTTTATGGATGTTTCAAGTTATGGCGGGAGCATGAAGTCATCAGGTGAAGTGAAGATTGAGAAAGACTTAAACACGAAAGTTGAAGGGCGTGATATTTTAATTATTGAAGATATCATTGATAGTGGTCTTACACTGAGCTACCTTGTTGACCTTTTCAAATATCGTAAAGCAAAATCAATTAAAATTGTGACGTTGTTAGATAAACCAGAAGGACGTACCGCGAACATTACAGCTGACGTTGTTGGTTTTAAAGTGCCTAATGAGTTTGTTGTTGGGTATGGTCTTGATTACCAAGAGAAATATCGTAACCTCCCATATATCGGTGTATTAAAACCACATATTTATGGTGGAGACCAAGCAGAATAATACGAGACATTAAACAAACGAAAAACGCAGTAGAGGAAATCACAGTAAGCGATTCACTTCAGTTGCAGGAGTGGAATTTGGTGTGATACGATGTACTATAGTTTTTCTCGTTTGGGAGGAGGAAAGAAATGAATCGATTAACACGTAATTTAGTGTTTTATGCTGTTATTTTCTTAGTGTTAATGTCACTGATGTCATTGATTACAGGAAATACAAATGAAACCAAAGAGATGCGCGCCGATGAGTTTATCGAGGTGCTCAATAATGAAGAAGTAAAAGAAATGGATATGCGACCGTCTAACGGAATCATGCGTATTACTGGGGTATTAAAAGGTGAAGAAGAACAAGCCTTCATTACAAATGTTCCAGAACAATCAGAGATTGTGACATCGGTTTATGCTCAAGGAGCAAACCAAGGGATTCTCGAGGTGAAAGAAGAAGAACAGCCAAGTGCGCTTCTTAGCTTCTTAACAGCCCTTGCACCGTTTATCATTGTGATTGTCATTTTCTTCTTCTTGATGAACCAATCACAAGGCGGTGGTAACCGTGTGATGAACTTCGGTAAATCAAAAGCGAAGATGTATTCAGAAGAAAAGAAAAAAGTACGCTTCACAGACGTTGCTGGAGCGGATGAAGAAAAGCAAGAATTAATCGAAGTCGTTGACTTCTTAAAAGACCCGCGTAAATTTACGGCAATCGGGGCGAAAATTCCTAAAGGTGTCCTGTTAGTAGGACCTCCAGGTACAGGTAAGACATTACTTGCACGTGCGGTTGCAGGGGAAGCGGGCGTACCGTTCTTCTCTATCAGTGGTTCAGACTTCGTCGAAATGTTCGTTGGTGTCGGGGCATCGCGTGTTCGTGACTTATTTGAAAATGCTAAGAAAAACGCCCCATGTATCATCTTTATCGATGAGATCGATGCAGTTGGTCGTCAACGTGGTGCTGGTGTTGGTGGCGGTCATGATGAACGTGAACAAACATTAAACCAGTTACTCGTAGAGATGGATGGTTTTGGTGACAACGAAGGGATCATTATTATGGCGGCAACAAACCGTCCGGATATTTTAGACCCTGCCTTACTTCGTCCAGGTCGTTTTGACCGTCAAATCACGGTCGATCGTCCAGACTTAAAAGGTCGTGAAGCCGTACTTAAAGTCCACGCACGTAATAAGCCTTTAGATGAAAATGTTGATTTAAAAACGATTGCGATGCGTACCCCAGGTTTCTCTGGTGCTGATTTAGAAAACTTACTGAATGAAGCTGCGCTTGTCGCCGCGCGTACAGATAAGAAGAAGATTGAAATGGTCGACGTTGATGAAGCGATTGACCGTGTCATCGCAGGGCCGGCGAAGAAGAGCCGGGTTATTTCTGAGAAAGAACGTAACATAGTCGCGTATCACGAAAGTGGTCATACGATTATTGGTATGGTTCTTGATGAGGCAGACATGGTACACAAAGTGACCATTGTCCCACGTGGACAAGCGGGTGGTTATGCGGTGATGTTACCGCGTGAAGACCGCTACTTTATGACAAAACCAGAATTAATGGATAAAATCACAGGCCTTCTTGGTGGACGTGTCGCAGAAGAAGTAATCTTTGGTGAAGCGTCAACAGGCGCTCATAATGACTTCCAACGTGCGACAAGTATTGCCCGTAAGATGGTGGCTGAATATGGTATGAGTGATAAAATTGGCCCTATTCAATTCAGTGGTGGCAGTGGCCAAGTCTTCTTAGGTCGCGACATGCAAAATGAAGCGAACTACAGTGACCAAATTGCTTATTTAATTGACCAAGAAATGCAAAGTGTGATTAACACTTGTTACGCTAAAGCGAAAGAAATTCTGACTGAGAACCGTGATAAGTTAGAGCTTGTCGCTCAAACCTTATTAGAAGTTGAAACGCTAGATGCGCGTCAAATTAAGGCGCTTTATGAGACGGGTGAATTACCTGAATCTGATGATGAGCCAATTGATGTAGAAGCAGACGTTGTGGCAGAAACAACAGATGATGCTCAGGTAACACAAACAGATGCGGCACCTGAATCTGACACAACAGATGAGGATAAGCCAACATCGATTGATGAATTAAGAGAAGACGAAACAGATAAATAATTGTTTGATAGACCAGTGTGGTTAGCGGATTCGTGCTTTCCGACTGGTCTTTTGTCTTCATTCGGTTCACGACAAAGGTTTTTAATTGTTTCCATCGTTAAAAACCATTAAAATAGTGACGGATGATATTCTTGTAAAGAAGAGATGGTGACACATATGTTATTAGTGATTGATGTTGGCAATACCAATACGGTAATTGGTCTATTAGATGGTGAAAAAATCACAAACCAGTGGCGGATAAAAACGGATCGCCATAAAACGGAAGATGAATTTGGGATGATGATCGATCATTTATTCCGTTATCATGGTCTAACCTTTCATCTTGTCGAAGATGTGATTATTTCATCTGTTGTGCCGCCGATTATGTATGCATTAGAAAAAATGGTGGCAACATACTTTAAAAAAGAAGCGATTGTTGTTGGTGACTATCCAATTGAATCGTATTTGAATATGCGGTATCCTAACCCAAAAGAAATTGGAGCGGACCGCATCGTGAATGCGGTAGGTGCTATTGAGGCTTACGGCGCGCCACTCATTATCATTGATTTTGGTACAGCAACAACTTTTTGTTATATTGATGAAGAGGCGTCTTATGTTGGTGGTGCCATTTTGCCTGGCATTAGGTTATCGCTTGAAGCCCTTTATGAAAAAGCAGCCAAATTACCAAAGGTTGAAATCAATCATCCGAAAAATACAATTGGTCAGTCGACAGTTGAAGCGATGCAATCAGGTCTTTACTTCGGTTACGTCGGTCAAGTCGATGCGATGGTCACGCGATTTAAAGAAGAAGGTCATAGCGAGGCGAAGGTCATTGCGACAGGTGGTTTATCCCACCTTATTGCCGATGAATCACGGACGATTGACGTCGTCGATCCTATGCTCACCTTAAAAGGACTTCAGTCGATTTATGATAAGGTGAAACAACAATAAAAATAGTCTTTCTAAACAGTAAAGGAGAAAAAAGATGTCAGATTATATAGTCAAAGCGTTAGCGTATGAAGGTGCCGTGCGTGCCTATGCGATTAAATCAACAGAATTAGTAGAGGAGGCGCGTCGCCGTCATGATACATGGGCGACAGCTTCAGCCGCCCTTGGCCGCACGATGACGATCAGTGCGATGATGGGTGCGATGTTAAAAGGGGAAGATAAATTAACCGCGAAAATGGAAGCCAACGGCCCTGTCGGTCCGATAGTTGCAGATGCAAATGCGAAGGGTGAGGTTAGAGGCTACATTACTAACCCGCACGTCGATTTTGATCTTAATGATCAAGGAAAGTTAGATGTGAGACGCGCTGTTGGGACAGAAGGTTCGTTAAGTATTGTGAAAGATTTAGGGTTAAAAGAACACTTTACAGGACAAGTTCCCATCGTTTCAGGTGAAGTGAGTGAGGACTTCACTTATTACTTTGCGACATCAGAACAAGTGCCTTCAGCTGTTGGTGCGGGTGTATTAGTCAACCCTGATCATACCATCCTAGCGGCGGGCGGGTTTATTATTCAAGTTATGCCGGGTGCCACTGATGAGATGATTGATCAAATTGAACAGAATTTAAGTCAAATGCCGGCTATTAGTGCGATGATTGAACAAGGTCTATCACCTGAAGATATGCTTGTAAAGATTTTTGGTGAAGGTCATGTTCAGGTGCTAGAAACCTCATCGGTACGCTTCCATTGTTCATGCTCACTTGAACGTATTAAAGATGCGATCCGTGGTCTTGGCGATGAAGAAATCGATCAAATGATTGAAGAAGATGGTGGCGCAGAAGCGACTTGTCACTTCTGTAATGAACACTACCATCTGACAAAAGCGGAACTAGCTGAACTCAAACAAGCGGATTCACTCGAATAATAAAGGAGCGAAACAACAAACTGATGAAAAAACTACTCATCTTCTTAGCCATTGTTCTTGTGACAAATGGCGCTACATATTTGTTAACACGTGAACCAGCAATTGAATCGGCGTACCCTGAAAGTGAAACGGTTGATCGTAATGAACCGGTAGCTGAAATTGATGGTGAGCCGATTGAGTTTGAAGAATGGATGACGTATTTAGAAACACATTTCGGCAAAGAAGCGTTAGAAGCACTTATTACCGATGAAGTGACTGGAAAAATAAGTGCGGAAGAAAATATCTCTATTAATGAGAAAATTATTGACTTAGAAGTGATGCGGATGCATACCCTTTATGGACAGCTACCAGAAAGTCAAGTCGAACAAAGAGAAGCTTTGTGGCGAGACAATATCCATTCTCGGTTATTGATGGAGCGCTTGCTAACGCGTGATGTGTCAGTGTCAGATGCTGATATTGACGCGTATTATCAACAACATCAAGGGGATTTTGAGTTTAGTCGCTGGATTGAGTTATCGGAAATAGAAGTAGACAGTCAAGCGACGGCGGACGCGATTTATCAAGCGCTCGAAGACGGAGCAGACTTTCATGCGTTAGCGCGTGAGTATGCGACGACAGAGGAGATGCTTGAAACAGGCGGTTACTTAGGTTTTTACTCATATGACTCAACCTTTTTAACCGAAGATTATAAATCGCGTGTCGATGCATTAGATGCATATAGCTACAGTGAGCCGTTTCAAAATGGTTCAGGATATTCAATCGTTTATTTAGGACGTGACCTACCGGCAATCACCTTACCGCTAGCGGATGTTCGTGACTATATTAGAACAGAACTTGCGATTGAACAACTCGCTTACTTACCTGATGAGCAAACGCTTTGGGAAGAGCGAAATGTTGAGTGGATTTATTGACAACGTATCACGTTATTGTGTATAATGTATTTAATTCAAATAAGAATACTCGGAATTAGGAGGCGTTTCATATGACAATTGCTCAATCGATGACTGATTTAATTGGCCGTACCCCTATTGTTAAGCTTAATCGTTTAACGGGACCGGAAGATGCGGAGGTTTATGCAAAGTTAGAATACATGAACCCTGGTAGCTCTGTGAAAGATCGCATTGCCAATGCGATGATCGAACAAGCTGAAAAAGATGGTGCCCTTAAACCAGGTGATACGATCGTTGAACCGACTAGTGGTAACACAGGTATTGGTATTGCGATGGTCGCTGCAGCTAAAGGTTATAAGGCGGTCTTAGTGATGCCGGATACGATGAGTCTTGAGCGACGCAACCTTTTGCGTGCGTATGGCGCTCAGCTTGTATTAACCCCTGGCTCAAAAGATGAAGGGAGCTATTCAAAAAGCTGAGGAATTAAAAGCAGCGCATGGTTATTTTATGCCACAACAATTTGAAAATATGGCCAACCCAACAGTTCACAAGTTAACAACAGGTCCGGAAATTGTGGAAGCCATGGGTGACCAATTAGATGCATTTGTGAGTGGAATCGGTACGGGTGGTACAATTTCGGGTGCCGGTAGTGTATTGAAAGAACACTACCCTGATATTGATATTTATGCGGTAGAACCCGAAGGTTCTGCGGTCCTATCCGGACGCGAACCAGGCCCACATAAAATTCAAGGAATTGGTGCTGGTTTTATCCCAGGCACCCTCAATACCGAAGTGTACAATAAAATCTTTACGGTAACGAATGATCAAGCGTATGAAACAGCGCGTGAAGCCGCTCGCTTAGAAGGGTTACTCGGTGGTGTATCATCTGGTGCCGCTCTTTATGCCGCAAAAGAAATTGCGAAGAAGTTAGGGAAAGGAAAGAAAGTGTTGGCGATTATTCCAAGTAATGGTGAACGTTATCTTTCAACACCGCTCTATCAATCGACGAAGAATAGAATAAACTAACACTTACCCTCTTTGGGGGTAAGTGTTTTTTTGTGCTTTTCACGCATAGACTCTGTAAAATAGCTGGATTCATGATAAAATGAAAGACATATTTATCAAGAGATATTAAGTGTCTTCATATAAGGGGGAGCATAATGAGTCGGTATATTCGTTTGCGTAAAGAGCGTATCAATCTATCAAAGAAAACGTGGGTCATGGGTATTCTTAATGTCACACCAGATTCTTTCTCTGATGGTGGAAAGTACAATTCGCTGGAACGGGCAGTAGAACAAGCAAAGAAAATGGTAGATCAGGGCGTCGACATCATAGACGTTGGCGGTGAATCAACCAGACCAGGCTGCACGCCTGTCTCGGTTGAAGAAGAGATAGCTCGCGTGGTACCCGTCATTAAAGCGATTAGACAAGTAGTAGATACGTATATTTCTATTGATACGTTTAAAAGTGAAACGGCAGAAGCAGCGATTTTAGCTGGAGCTGATATGGTGAATGATATTTGGGGGTTGAAGCATGACCCGCGTATCGCTGACGTCTGTAAAAAACACGACGTCCCTGTCGTTATTATGCATAATCGTAAACAAGCGGAGTATAAAGAGTTGATTGCGGATGTGAAACGTGATTTAATCGAAAGTATTGAGATCGCAAAGAGCCGTGGTTTGGATGATGAGCTGATTATTTTAGATCCAGGCATTGGCTTTCAAAAAACAAAGCCAGAAAACTTAGCCGTATTAAAAGAGATGGCATTTTTACAAACATTAAATTATCCGGTATTACTCGGGACATCACGAAAGTCAGTGATCTATTATGCGACGCATCGTCCGGTTGACGAACGTGATGAAGCAACAGCCGCGACCACATGTTTTGGTGTGATGCATGGGGCTAATATTGTTCGGGTCCACAATGTTGAGATGAATAAACGTGTGATTGAGATGATGGATGTACTTGTTGGAAAAGGTGAGGGATGAGATGGATAAAGTATATTTGAATGGTTTAAATTTTTACGGTTATCACGGTGCAATGAAAGAAGAAAACATATTAGGTCAGACGTTTATAGTGGACCTCATCTTAGAGGTAGACTTAAAAGAAGCTGGGACAAATGATGACTTAGAGGCAACGGTGCACTATGGTCATGTTTATGAAACAGTGAAGGCGGTTGTTGAAGGTGAACCGTTAAAGTTGATTGAATCAGTTGCTGAACGGGTGAGTAAAAAAGTGTTACAGGCGTTTCCTCTCATTCATCAATTAACGGTCAAAGTGATTAAGCCGAACCCACCTATTCCAGGTCATTACGACTCGGTGGCAGTAGAAATGACGAGAGGGCGTGAGTCTGATTAAAGCTTATATTGCGTTAGGGTCTAATATAGAACCGACAGTAGATTACTTAACGAAAGCACGGCAGTTGTTGAACGATAGTGACGAGATTGATGTCGTTGACACTTCAAGGCTATATCTGACAGAACCTGTCGGTTATACCGACCAAGATGCCTTTTTAAATCAGGTGGTGGCCGTTGAAACGACTTTGTCGGCACACGCCTTACTACAGGCGATTCAAGCTATTGAACAACAACTTGGTCGAAAGCGCGAGATCAGATGGGGGCCGCGTACGATTGATCTTGATATTCTACTCTATCACAATGATCACATTGTATCGGAAGACTTAGTCATACCACACCCACGTATGGCTGAGCGAGCGTTTGTCCTTGTGCCGTTAAGTGATATAGCAACAGAAATAAAGATTCCTGGGACAAATCTAACGGTACAACAGGCAATGGCGAAGCTAAGTAGAGCTGAGCTAAACGACGTGCGCTTGTATCAGTTGAACGATAAACAAGTTTAAGAAATTTGCGTATTTAAATAAGAAGGCGTGTGCTAGTAAGTGATTGGTCTGATAAGGAAAGTGGAGGACATATGTTTCAAATTGGTGATGTGACGATTCCTAATCGTGTGGTGTTAGCGCCGATGGCAGGTGTCAGTAACTGGGCCTTTCGTTTAAAAGTGAAAGAGTTTGGTGAGGGCCTTGTCTGTGCTGAGATGGTGACAATCTGCCTGTTGCATGCTGATAGATTAGCAGAACTAAAGACTGAACGTGTGGCGATGATGGAGATGTGAAAGCATACCGCTAGATACTTAAAAGATTTACCGGTTAGTGGTAGAATAAGAATAGCCATTAATGCAATAGAAACAAGAGCGGAGTTAGCAGCATTGTTGTTTGGTTTTGCGAAAGAACTAAAGCAGCAGGCTCAATATAGGCAAAAATATATTTAACCAAGATTTTTTAAGATAATTGTGAGAAAATGTGCTATAGTAGGCAAGGTGAAACATCAGAAAATATATATAATGGGAGTGATCAACATGTCAGAAGAATTAAATGAACATATGCGGGTGCGTTTAGATAAACTTAACCAACTCATGGACCAAGGCATTGATCCTTTTGGTGATAAATTTGAACGAACGCATACAGCAAGTGACATTAAAGCTGCTTATAGCGAAGAAACAAAAGAAGCCTTAGAGGAAAAAGGTATTCGCGTGACGATTGCGGGTCGTATTATGACCAAGCGCGGAAAGGGTAAGGCTGGTTTTTCTCATATTCAGGACCAAACAGACCAAATTCAACTCTATGTGCGTAAAGATGCGATTGGCGAAGAGAACTATCACTTATTTAATACGAGTGACCTTGGAGATATAGTCGGTGTTAGTGGGACGGTATTCAAAACAAATGTAGGTGAACTTTCAGTTAAAGTAGATGAGTTTCTTCTATTAACTAAGTCACTACGTCCGCTACCAGAAAAATTCCACGGGTTAAAAGACGTTGAACAACGCTACCGTCAACGTTACTTAGACTTAATTACTAATCCAGATAGTAAAGAAACGTTTATTATGCGGAGTAAAATTATTCAATCAATGCGTGGTTACTTAAACCAAACGGGTTTTTTAGAAGTAGAAACACCAATGATGCACAGCATTGCCGGTGGGGCAGCTGCACGTCCATTTATTACGCATCACAATGCACTTGATATGACGCTCTATATGCGAATTGCGATTGAATTACATTTAAAACGCCTGATTGTTGGTGGATTAGAAAAAGTATATGAAATCGGTCGCGTCTTTAGAAATGAAGGGGTATCTACCCGACACAATCCTGAATTTACGATGCTTGAATTATATGAAGCATATGCGGATTATCATGACATCATGAATCTCGTTGAAAATATGGTCGCGCATATTGCCAAAGAAGTGACCGGTTCAACGACCGTTCAATATGGTGAAGACGCGATTGATTTAGCGCCTGGCTGGAAACGCGTCCACATGGCTCAAATCGTTAAAGAGTATACTGGTGTGGACTTCTTTGAACAAATGACAGATGACAAAGCGCGTGAGCTTGCGAAAGAACATGGTGTAGAGATTAAAGATAGTATGACATTTGGGCATGTTTTAAATGAATTCTTTGAACAAAAGGTTGAAGAGTATTTAGTACAACCGACTTTCGTATACGGTCATCCAGTAGAAATTTCGCCACTAGCGAAAAAGAATAAAGAAGACGGGCGTTTTACCGATCGCTTTGAACTCTTTATCGTGCGTCGTGAACATGCGAATGCTTTCTCTGAGTTGAATGATCCGATTGATCAGCGTGAACGCTTTGAAGCACAAGTGAAAGAAAAAGAAGCAGGTAATGATGAAGCGCATGAAATGGACGAAGACTTCTTAGAAGCATTAGAATACGGTATGCCGCCAACAGGCGGACTCGGTATTGGAATTGACCGTTTGGTCATGCTACTAACAAATGCCCCGTCTATTCGTGACGTCTTACTCTTCCCGCAAATGCGTCATCGTGACTAAATGTAAGGTATAAAGTTAAGGAAAGCTAATAATAAATAGATCGCTCGTTTAAGTGAAGTGAGGTTATTTCACTTAAAGAGATTTTTTTATTGAAAAGCCTTGACCATCTTGCCTTGAGATGTTATATTAATCAAGTCGCCAAATTAGTAACGCAAACGCGACAAAATAATTTTAAAAAAGTTGTTGACATTGAT